>JAZSES010000346.1:0-8191 GCA_045531805.1 Candidatus Limenecus sp.
ACTTCTTCTCCATTCTTTGAAGAAAAATATTTCAAACTAATTTCTTTTTTTTCTTCACAACAAGTTCTAAGTTCATCAAATATTTTCATATTTATATTTCTTAGTGGGTGCGAATACAACAAAATATTTTTCAATGAAATATCAGAAACTAACTTTGATAACTTAAAACAAAAATTGTTTAAACTAATAAGTAATTCCCAATCTCCAGCTTCAACAACACTCGTTCTTATTGACTGAATAGCATAAACTTGTTCCTGCTTTAATAGTGGTAAAAACGGATGATAAGTCAAAACATATTTATTATTTGTTCTTTGATTAGGCCTACTAATTATACAGCCTGATTTTCTCAAAGTATTAATAGTGTTTGTAACCGTATCTTTTGTTAGTTCACTATTTATAACAGGGTCTAATTTAAAGCATTCCAGAATTTCACTTCTGGTTCTAGGTGATTCCAAAAGTTTTAACAATAAAAATAATGCTCTATAACCTGTTTTTGAAATGAAACTATCTTGGTTGAGACTCTTTTTGCTCTGTATTTGTTTTTTGAACTGAGTTTTCATTTATATCAATTTTGTTGATAATACTAGCTCTTTTCTTTCTGAACAACATATCAGTAAAAGCTTCTATTCTAGTAATAAAACCAGCTTCACCAGTTTGTTCATCTACTGACAAATTCAAAACAGGTTTGTTGAATTTTCTAGCCGCACGAGAAATTCGCTCTATCATAATAGAATCTGGTCCACAACCAAAAGCGTTGATAGTAATAATTCCATCAATATTGCTATCTTGCATATAGTGACCAGCTGCACCTGTCATTTCGTACTCATTTGCCCAATATAATTTTGAACCCAAAGAAGAAATACCTTCTTGCAATTGTTCGAGAGAAAGTTGTTCTGCAGTGTATGATTTAACATCTAATTTTTCAAGTTTATCAAAGATTTTCATAGAAATTCTGTCATCATACAAATTGTAACTATGAGCCAAAACTGCAACACTGATAGGATAAGTTTTTTGGTTATTCAAAATAACAACTTCACCTTTTTTGGCGTGGTTAAGAGCTTTCTCAAAAGAAAGACCAGAGTGAATCATCATTTTAAAGTTATTCATCACTTTCCAACCTTCTTTAGAAGCCTGTTTAATAAGTTTTTCATCAGTAATACCAAATAGAGCAACTGCTTCTTTTAAGAAAGAATACAAACCGCGATTTTTTTCTGATTTGTCTAAAGTTGCTTCAACAATAGTAAAATCTTTTTTAACAACGTTTCTAATTAAGTCAGGAAGTCCTCTAATTTTAGAACAGTTGTAAATTTTGTGGTCAATAGACTGAATTGATGGAACAAAAATTTTGTCTACTCCTTTATTCAAAAGATTGAGGATATGACCTACATAAACCTTTACTGGCAGACAAGTTTCTGAAACAACTAATGCAGAACCTTCAGACATAGTTTGTTTTGTAGTTTTGTCAGACAAAATTACTTTTATATCTAATGCCTCAAAAAAACCGTACCAAAAAGGTATGTAATTAAAGTAAGACATAGCTCTAGGGATACCTATTTGCATTTTTGATTTTTTTGTTTCGGTTGGCATTAATGTAATTCCTTATTCTGTAATACTTAGAATTATAAATCAAACAAGAAATTTTTTGTTAGCTATATAAGACGAAGTTAGCTAAAAAAATTTTTTACAACTCTTTATCTACTATTTTTGTAGTTTTTAGACGTTTTAAGCATTACTACATTCTTAACATTACTTAACAAAACTAAGAAAATTAAGTGTAAAGGGTACACATATTTGTAAAATTATGTTAATATTATCGTTACAATTGGCAATTTTTTTCATTTAGTTGCTTTATCTAGAAAGTGAAGACCTGGTAGGAAAGAAATGAAGTTAAATTCTATAAATTACGCTAGCCCATTACGAAACAATACGGAGCATAACAGATTACAGAAAAAGCAAAACCCTTCATTCGGTAACGCAGTTGTTGGTTTGGCTACATTCATCGAAAACAATGGATTTTTGGGAGAATTTCTTACTATTGATACTGTTGGTATGATGGCTCCAAGAACAGGGCAAGGATACCTTAGAAACAGAAAAGAGTTGGGACACCTAAACTATAAAGCAGGTCGCGAAGAATTGGTGCGTGAACTACTCTCTGGTCCAGCGTTTTTCTATGTGCCATTGACTGCACTAACTATCGCTAGCGCACTAAAAGGTAAATCTGCAAAAGTTGATACAAAAGTTCTAAATGGATTTAAAAATATAATGAAAAATACAACTGTAGAAATGCAAAACGCAGTTGCAACTAAAAAGAATTTTGTAAAAACAGTTATAAATGAAGCGTTCAAAGATTACAAAAATGAAAAACAACTTGTAAACGAACTTTCTGAATTAATGGAGAAAAATGCTACAAGTGAATTTAGATTTGTGGACAAAGTTAAAAATTTATTCAGAAAAGATAATGAAAAAATTGAAACAGCTGCAATCGTAAAAGAAAAAGCAACTGCTCTTGTTACAAAATTGAACAAAGCAAATAGCAAAAACTTAGATAACGCAAGCGTAATCGAATTTGGTGGCGAAAAATATAACACAGCTAACTTGTTTGGCGATATGAAAAATTACCTTGATGATTTTACAAGCAAAGCTGCAAAATCAACTCAAGAAAAAGATACTTTTATTGAAAAATTCCACAAAAAAGCACAAGACCTCAGATACGCAGCAAATATTTTTGCGGTTGCATCTTTGTCAGCTTTCTTGATGATTATTCCAAAACTTTACCAAACTGGTGATGAGTTCCCTGGTAGTGATGGATTGGCTAAAGGAAAAAACAAAGAAACTCCTAATGCAAACGAAAAAGCAAAGGAGGTAGCATAATATGAAAATCCAAGCTTATTCAAATAATCAGTATCGTCAAAATGTACTTAAACAAAATAACCAAAACAATAATCCATCATTTGGTGATTCAAAAAGCGTAGCAAGAACTGCTTTTGAAAAATTGGGACAAGCTTGTAATGTAGATAGTAGAAACGGCTCTTTGACAAGAACAATGTTCTTTATTGTTGGTACATTGTTTATGTTGGGTGGAAGATTTTTTGAATCTCGTGACAACGATGAAAGAAGAGAAGTAGTTACTCGTGATGTACCTGCTGTTGCACTTTCTGTTGCAGGCGCACCAACATTAAACAAAGCTGTTGCTTATGCCACTACAAAAAAAACAGGTATTCCTATCGTTACAATGAATGGTAACAAAGGTTTCTTGAATGCAAACTTTACATCACAAAAACAACTTATTGACTGGTATTCAGAATTAGGTGAAAACGCTCTTGTTAACTTCTCTGAAACAATCAATAAACACGGTGGTAACTTGCAAAAAGCTTTCAAAAAATTAGGCTTTACAGAGAAATTAAATGAAATAACAAAAGCAACAAAAAATGCTGATATTTTGAATGCAATAAATGAAGCAAAAGCAAACAATACAGAAGCATACCAAAAATTAGAAGCAGCAATGAAAGGTTTAGGAAAAGAAAATTCTCTTCTTAAATTCGCAAAAAAATCTCACGCTTATGTAAAATTAGCTGGTATCGGATTTATGGCTGCAGTTTTGGGATTTTTCCTTCCTCGTTTGAACATTGTATTAACAAGAAAAAAATATGAAGGAAAAGTTGATGATGCTACTTTTGAAAAGAAAATGATGAGAACATCTCCAGTGTTCCGTGTTTCTTCAGGTGTATTAAGCTTCCACAAATCATCAGCACAAAATACATTCAGAAACCTTTTAAGTATGATGGATGTACAAAACTAAAAATGTATAAAACAACATGAAATAAAAAAACACCAAATAAATTGGTGTTTTTTTTATACAAATTCGATACAACAAAATTTAAAATATCATCTGACGAACTTTTATATCATCAGAACCCAAACATTTTAGTTCGTTTGTTATTTCAATTGCCTTTATATCATCTGTTATTTCTAAAAGAATTAAACCTGATGTAGAACAATCACAACCAGTATTTTCATGTAAGCCTATTCTCGTATTTATTATGCAACCATATTTTGTCAAAATAGACTGTACATCAATAGCATTGTCGAGCCTGTTTAAAATTTTTATACCTAAAATTGTAGTCATAAATTTACTCCATCCCTTCCTAAAAAATTAGAAATTGCGCCCACAAATGTAGGCGCAAAAAAATCATTTTATTTCAATTTTTTTCGTATCACCATTACTAGCTTTTATTTTGTCAACCTTTAGACACAAAACTCCATTATCCAGCTTTGCTTCTGCAGAATTTACATCTATTTCTTGAGGAAAATAAATTGTTCTAGAATAATGACCATAAGCGAATTCTGTTTTGTGATATTTTTTATTCTTTTCCTCTTGTGATTCTTTTTTTTGAGCTGATATTTTCATATAAGATTTATTCAAATCTATTTCCATATCTTCTTTTTTCACACCTGGAACTTCTACGCGAATTTTATATTCATTTTCAAACTCTTTTATATCAATGGGTATAGTAAGTCCTTTTGTTTCTTTTTCTAGCACATACTCTGGAAAAATAGAATCAAAACTTCTACGCAAAATAGAGCTAATTTCTTCATTCAACGTGTTCATGAATGTGTCAGGTTTTCTGATTAAATATTTCATAAAAAATCTCCTTTAAATTCCATTGCATTTTGTCAAAAAAAAATGATACTTACATTACCTGCAAGTATCATCTTTTTGTATAGTCTAGAAATTTATTCTTCAAAGTTATCTTCAAATTGAGCCAACTGTTTTTTCTTCAAATTGTGAACAACTGCATCAACCAAAAAGTCATATGATTTCATTTTTGTAATCTCTGGAGAAAACTCTCTAATAAGAGATGCACGAACGATATCTTCTAACTTTTCATTCGCTGTTTTTGCATCGTTATCAGAGCAAATCATATCAATATATTTTGAATTAACTTTGTAATCTTGAATTTGAGAAAACATAAGCCATTTAAGTTTTGGTTTAATAGAGCTTAGTTTTTTGACTATTTTCAAATTTTTTAGATTAAACATAATTTATTCCCACCTACTATTATTTTTTTTAATTTGGACTTCACCCAATATAATAAAGTTCAATAAAAAATGAAATTTACTTTTTTTAGCCATGCTCTTAATAATTCGTTACGTTTATTTTCTTAAACAAATTATAGCAATATTATTACGAGTATTTTCCTTTTTTTATCGGGTTTTGTCAACCTTTAGACTACTCAGATATTTCTCGCATTTTTTGTTCAAAACTTGTCTTTTGATAATTTATATGAGAAGCAACAATATAATGTCTATACTCATGATTGTTTACAGAGCAAGCATCAACAATTGGTGTTGGTGGCATTATAGTCCATTTGTAAAAACCTGTAGACATTCTTCTAAAAAACTTTTGAAGCCACTCTTGTTTTTGTTCTTTAGAAATATTATCTCCAGATTTTTTCATATTTTTTTCATAAACAAAGTCAACATCGAGCATCTCATTCATTGTTTGATTAAGATTTTCAACTCTCCAAATAATCTCATCAAGAAACTCATAAGGCATAAGTGCTTCTTCTGCCAACAAAGGTTTTCCTGTTTTTGGATTAATAGCAAGCTCTGCCCCAGGACGTTTTGCAATAATAGATTCAGGAATAGCATTTTTTTGAACTCTATTTTCGTTTAACCAACGTGCAAGAGCAAACAACTTTGTTTTTGTAATATCAGCCAAAGGCGCAAAACCTCCTGACATATCACCGTTTATAGTCGCATACCCCATGTACAATTCAGACTTGTCAGAAGTTGCAATTGGTAAGCACGATGAAAATTCATTTGCTACACCCCACAATATCATAGCTCGTGAACGGGCTTGAATATTGTCATTTGTAAAACTTTCTTTGTATCTACACTCCCAACTCTTTTCTACATCAGAAAAAACATTATCAAAAATCATTCTTGTAGTATCAAACATGGATTTTATAGGCATTTCCATAAAACCAATACCCAAGTTCTGGGCCAACTCTTTTGCATCATTTTTACTCTCAGAGCTTGTTATTTTTGATGGCATACTAATACCAAAAACATTTTCAGCACCAAGTGCATCGACCAATAAAACAACACTCACAGTAGAATCTAATCCACCAGACAAGCCTAAAACAGCCCTTTTAAAACCAGTTTTGGCAAAATAGTCTTTTATAGACTGAACAACAGTCAAATAAGTACGTTCCAAGTCATGTTCATAGTCAAGACTAAACTCACTGTTAGATATAGATTTTTCTAAACCGTTTGGTAACGGAGCAGTATTAGAAAAATTACCATCTAAACCAAAAATTAAAAATTGCTCTTCAAAAGATTTTGCTCTACATAACAAATTTCCATCTATGTCATACACACGACTAGCGCCATCAAAAGAATAAGCATCATTTGAACCAACTTGGTTAACATAAACAACTGGCTTTTTATATTTCCTCGAAATATTTGATAAATAGTTATTTTTATACTGTTCCTTTCCTGTCCTGGTTATAGAAGAAAAACAATTTATTAATACGTCAGGATTTTGTTCATCAACAAGCTTTTTCAAAGGGTCAATTTGAGATAAAGACCGTTCACAAAACGCCTTGTCATTCCAAAAATCTTCACCAACAACGATGCCTATTTTTTTGTTATTACATAAATTTATTGTCATAACAGACGTATCAACTGGAAAAGATGCAAAAAATCTAGAATTATTAAACTCCGCAAAACTAGAAATTATAGATTGTCTGACAACCTTTTCAACCTTACCATTAGCAAGTATAGCCATGGCATTATAGTATCTTTGACCAAAGCCTGTTTCATTTTTGTCAACAAAACCAATAATTACCTTTGTAGATGTAGTTTTTGTTGCCAATACATTAAGCCATTCAATGTTTTCATCAACAATTAAAGGATATCTATTCAAGTAATCACCAACAGGAGAACCAACAAGAAATAATTCAGGAAAAATAATAGCCCCAACATTCAACTCATTGGCTAGTTTTATCCACTTCAAAGCCTTTTTTGCATTACTCTTAATATCACCCAAAACAGGATTAACTTGTGCAATAACAATAGTTTCTTTTGGTAAAAGAACATTTAACTCTTTCTTTATCTTCTCTATTTCTAACTTTTCAATATCATCAAACATCAAACTACGGTTAAGTTTTTCAACCAATTTTAAAATATTTTCATTCATAAATAAAACCTCGTCCTATTAATTATTTTATCAATAAAATAACAACTTATGTAAAGTTATGTAAAAATAAGTCATTTTTTTAGAAAAAATCCTAAAGTTCATTAAACTAAAAGCCGATATATCTAATGTGGAAACAAACAGATATATAAACAGGAGAAGATGAAATGACAAACAACATTCCCAGAATTGGAATTAACACAAATGGAGTTAATCCATATGCAGATCAAGCAAAAGGTAATGAAGCAAAACCAGAAGAAAACAAAGCAGAAGAGAAAAAGACAGTTGTTCAAAATACACAAGTAAAACCAGATGAAGTTTTCAATTATTTGGCACAACAAGCTGTAGTTTTTAAACCTCAAGTATCTGCTCCAAAAACATATGATATTGGCAAATATGTTTCGGCAGAACAAGCTGAACGTATCGCTGGTTTTATAACAAGTTTTGAGACTAAAGTAGCAGAAGGACTTGCTGCTCTAGATGCCGAATTTGGCAATGGATTGTCAGAACAAGCTAAGTATGAAATTGCAGCTCATATGGCTTAAACAAAAGTAGTAACGTAAGTATGACCTAAAAGACACATTAACGCAGATATTAATGTCTTCGTTAAGGTGCAAAATTCTAATCATAACTTCTCCGATATTGATACCAAAGCCCTAGAAAAAGGGCTTTTTTATTATGTATAATTAAATTAATGTATATAATCGAGTTTATTGCAAAATTAATAAATAATAAAAAAACATCTTCAGCAAAGGTTGAAAATGAAAAAGATTACAATGAAAAATGTAATCATTCTTTTCTGCCAGTAGATAGTACTGGTCAGACATTAGCTTGTTCAAAATGTGGACTAATTATAAAAAAAGAAGATATGAAAATAAAACCCAAAAATCCTTTTGTATAAAAACTACAGACTTTTTTACATAAATTAATGCTCGCTTCATGACTACTATGCTAGAATAATAGTTATGGGACGGAATACGAACAAGAATT
>JAZSES010000079.1:0-7776 GCA_045531805.1 Candidatus Limenecus sp.
CTAACATAGCTTTTATTAAAGTTGAATTTTGATTTTCTATTAGTTTTTGTGCTAGTTTGTTGTAATCTAGACATTTAATATCGTAGAATGTCATTGCAGCATTCAATAAATCTCGTAATTGTTGAGCAGAATAATTGTCTGTATGTGCTTTAGTTGCGTTATTGCGAGCTAATTTTAGGCAAAGATTATAAAGTTCAATTCGACCAAGACTCTTATTATTCTTAAGTCCTTGTTTGTATAGGCTATAAAGTGGACCTTCTAAAGTCTCTTTTGTTACATTGAAACCTAATGGTCCATTATGCATTGTATTTACAATAGCAATACCATATTCATCCAGCTCATCACCCTGACAAACTTCCCCTTTTTCTATTGCAACTTGTTCCAAGTTTTTACAAAAATCACTTATTATATTTTTAGCACCTAGACTTGAGCATTCAAAAATTGGCGTGACAATATAATCATAATATCTTATTGTAGATATATCTTTATTATATGGTAGACAAATTTTCTTTACTAAGTTAATTACATTTTCTACAGACCTATTTTCATCTCTTCTAAAATACTCTTTTAAAAAGTAATTTATAGCTTCATCTTTGGATGTTAACTTAAAGGGACTTACTATTCTATCTGGCTCTTTTTGTAATTCGTCTGTTATCCTATCAACAACGTAATTAAGAGAAATTCGTGAACTAAAGTCAGGATAATTTTTCAAACAAGTATATAAATCTTCAATTTCGAAATTGTCATAATTTAGCTTCGGATTAATTAATATACGTCTTATTGGGCTTTCATACTTACATTCGTTATATAAAAAGTGACTATTATTATCAAAAATCCTGCCTAATATATTTTTCCTCTCATTTACTCGAGAAATGCCATATTTGTGATTTAGCAAAAAAATCAAACCTTCTTCAGCTTTTTTTGCTACTTGTTTTGCTGGTTCACCGCAAAAATCGAAACCATATCTGTAAGCCTCATCTTCACCTGCATTACCGCGTTTTTTCAACAATGTTTCAATATTGCATATTGCCATAAAATCTTTATCGAGGTCAATTTGATTATTATGTTTGCTAAGGGATTCAATCAAAAAGTAATTATATACATCTTTCGGTCTATATTCATAAAACCTTAGAACGTAGTCATTTAATGTTTTGCCATTTTCTAACTCTATCTGATAATCAAGATATTCTGAATTCATCATTTCTTTTAATTTTTCAAGATTTTCTTTATTCTTTTTTTCAGAAATACCATTTTTTTCATCTAACAATATTTGTTGGATTTCGTTAGCAACATAATGTTTCTTCTTTTCAATTTCTTCAGGAGTTAGTTCACTACTCTTTATAGAAATATCTTCTTTTTTACTAAACAAATCAGACCAAAAACCTCTAAATGACGGCTTATGGTGGACTTTAGTTGTAGATAGTTTAATTTCATCATTTTCTAGAGCGTTTAAATTGTATGTATTACCTATTTGGGGTTTATTGTTTTCAAGCTGAATTGAGGACATTGCGTCCTTTTTTTTGAATGTAGATTTACTCGAATTTGTACCTGATAATAAAACTTTCATTTTATTTACTACCCTCTTTTTGAGGAAGAAATTCGTATAGAGTATCTAGTGTAAGCTCATTTCTATTCACTAGAGCTTTGACTATCCCTTTTCTGAGCATATCTGCAATATCACCAATCCTTAAACCTTCTGTTTCGGCTGTAAGTTTTTCAATAGCATTTTTGTCATTTAGAAGAGTTTTGGCAATAGGTTTATCTTCTAATGTTTTTTCAATAATGCTTTTTCTTGATTCAGCATTTGGTAGATTTACCTGAATAATTGTACCCATTCTGCGAGTATTGCCTTTTACCGCATTATCAACTTGGTTGATGTGGTTTGTTGTTCCAACAAGAATAATACCGTTGTCAGATGCATCGTTCATCATACTGAGCAATTCAGCTACTTCTTCTTTTTTGTACTCGGCATTATTACCCAATACACCACGTTCTGGAGTAAATTTTTCAATTTCATCTAACAGTAATATGCTTTCTTCTCCAGTCTTTTTATATTTATATGCTAGTTGGTTAAACATCTCGTGAGTTTTCTTTGATGTTTGGTGAATGTAAGAATCAGCTACATCGTCATAACTTAATTCATACAGTGGCAATTTCATTTCACCAGACAAGGCTTTTACTATTGTTGTTTTACCATTTGACGATGGGCCTGTTAAGATAACACCACCTGGCATCGGGATATTATTTTCTCTAAAAAGTTGTATTGTCTCAGGCTTGTGCATATCAATAATATGCTTTTTCAATTCTGCTTTTGTGTCTTGCATACCACCCAATTCATCAAAGTTTTGGGGTTCATTATCCTTCAAGAATGTTCTGTCATAGGTTGTGTCATACTTAAGTGTAGAGTTTTTGCTAGCTTTCAAATATTCTCCACGATTTTTAACACCTTTTCTTGTCAAAATATCATCCAGCTCTTTTTCTTTATAGCTTTCTAAAGCTTGTTCTATACTTTTTTCAAAATCAAAACCTTTTATGGCCATTTGATAGGTTGCTTCCTTTATCACTTTGGCAATTGAGCCTGATGGCATTTCTTCAAAATCTAGTGCAAGTTTTTTAATGAAATCATCATTTTGGGCATATTCTTTAGTTACTTCTTTTGAAGAGAGTATTTTTGAAATCATATCTACCCTTGAATCAAAATCAGCATAACCCACGAAAATTCTCTCACCTAATCTGCCATCACGAGCTAAAGCACCTTCTATGCTATCAAGTTTATTTGTTGCAGCTAGTACAACTATCCCTTTATCACCAGCATTATCTAATTCTTGAAGTAGTGTGTTAACTTCATCATTATCAGCTGATGAAGTACCATCACCTTTCGCTTTGCCAAGAGAGTCCAATTCGTCTAGAAACAAGACACTAGCTTCACCAGTTTCTTGATATTTTTTTGTTAGTTGTGAAGTAATATCTTTTATTTTCTTTACTGTATCGTGACGGAAGCTCGATGCCACTTTTGATAGTGTTAATGAGTATAAAGGTAAGCCTAATTCTCTAGCAATTCCTTTTACGATAAATGTTTTACCACTACCAGGTGGACCGTAGAGAAGAACACCATCTGGCATTCCTATTCCAAATTCATCCATTTCCTTTTTATGTTGCCAAGGTTCTATTATTTTTTCTTGTATTTTTTCTTTAACTTCATTCATTCCACCAATGTCTGCCAACTTTTGAGGATCAGAATCTCTATATTGTTCACGTTTAATCACTGTGTCATACATAGAAGTTTTATTGTATTCATTTATTTCTGGGATTTCTTGTTCTTTTGAATAAGTTTTGATTTCAGATAATAGTTCTGGTAAATCAACTTTGCCATTCTCATCTGATGCAGCACTACGTGCGGATTCATCAATTACGTGTTTGAGTTGTGCCACTGAAAAACCCGCAGTATGTTCAGCAACAAATTTTATCACTTCTGGATTATTAATATTTTCAAAAACAGGCTTATTGTTTATGTATTTTTCAATAAGAATTGTTCTTGTTGTTTCATCAGGTTGGTTAATTTTGAATATCTTGTCAATCAAGCCAGGAGTTAGCATATTTGAATTAATATCATCTTTATTTTGAGCAGTTGCTACTATTAAAATCCCTCTTTTTGCAGAGTTTGACAGGTTTCTCGCTATACTATTGCAATTTCTACCACCACAACTTCCATTGTCAGCTACATTTTCAAGTCCTCTAACGAAGAGAATTACACGTTGTTTTTTGTCTTTGTAAAGTTTTTCAGCTACTTGTGAGAACTTCTCAAGTTGTTGTAAATCTGTAAGTTCTAAGATAGGTAGTTTAGCTTCTTGTGACAATGCTTTTGCCAAATGCGTTTTTCCATTACCTTTTGGAGCAACAAATAGCAGTCCATTTGGTATATCAATACTATTAGAACTTAATATTTTTCCAGCTTTTTCTTGCGTTAATGGAATAATAATACTTTTATTCAACTCATCTTTTATCTCATTTAACCCAACTACATCATCAAAACCAGCTGGGTCACCCTCTAGATATCTTAATGGTGAAAACTCTTGTAACTCACTAGGAACATCAATCGCTTGTACAGGTGTTTGGGTTTGTAATTGTCGTTCATTCTTATTAACAACGTCTTCAATTTCTGTCGTTTGTTTTGTCGTTGCAGGAATAGTTATTTGTTGTTTTGTTCCAGTTGTTTGTATGTTTGTATTGTTTTGAGTTATTGGTGCTTTTTTGAATACGTTTGTAAAATTTGGTTTAGTAGCTTGTATTTTTGCTGATGAAACTGTTGCTGATTCGGTCGGAACTATTTGTTGTAATGCCTCATTTTTTTGAGTTTTTGTTTGTAAACCTTGTTTGCCACCTTTTGCAATAAGTAATCTTCTTAGTTTTTCATCTTGAGCAAGGTCTAGAGGTGTTTGATTAAATTTATTTTGGATATTAACAATTTCTTTTGTACGTGATGGGTTAATAAGAAGTGATTTTACTGCATAAAAATAATTAGCACGAGCAAGTTCATGCAAAATAGTATTTCCATTACTGTCTGTAATTGTGTAATTTTTTAATGTTCTAAGCTGGGCAATAATATCAACTTCAGATTTGTTTTTTATATCTGATATATCTAGTTCTTTATTAGCTCTAAAACTAGGAGTATATGAGTATTTTTGCCACGTATTTAATGGTTTTATCAATGTATGTCCTGTAAAATTCATGCATAAATCCTTTTTTGGGATAAATATCCCTAAACACTAAAATTTGCTATACGAATACTTGCATCACAAGCTATTTTTTACAAAACTTAGTATTCTAAGTTGACTGTTATTAAACTCTATATTTATAAATAAAATCTATCATTTTATTTATATTTAGGATGAATAGCTGAAATTTCAAATGGAATAGCAAAAAATATTTTTACAAGTTTTAGAAATAAATATGGCAGTGAGAAAATTTTATTTAATATCAAAAAACACGAGACTACCGTTTTCTAAGTACAAAAAGAAAACAATACTTTTGTCTGACATAATACCTCATAGTGTCGACGAAATTGTTGTTGGGAAAATAGGATCAAAAAGAAAAAGAAAAATAACTACATTTAGAAATATAAATGGTGAAATAATAGAAAGAATATATGATTATCAGCCAAAACCACTAAAAAATATTATTTATACGTACAATGACAATATTATTGGAGATAATCAATACGTTAAATCCACGACTAAAAATGAATACACAATTCTTCGTTCCAATATTGGTGTATATAAAGAGCTTCAAGAATTATTTAATGCGATAGGCAATAAAACTCACCTATGGACACATAATAAAATAGAAACAAACCACTTAGCTGAAAATATAAATACAGATAAAAAAATATTATCAAGAACAAGTATTGTTAATAAGCAAGACAATGGAAAACAAATTCACAAATTTATTGAATTCCCCCATATTATTTGCCACAAAACTGTAAATAAAATCAAGAAAATACTATACTTCGAAGTTGACAGTACAAACAAAAACATTATTAAAGACACGATATTTTCTGATGGAATTAAATTTTCTAAACACGACATTTTTTTACAATATAGAGCATTAGATATTCACGGAATGAAAAAAGTATTAACAAAAAAGTTTATGCAAGACAGAAGTCTTGATAAATTAGGTATAGCAATTAATACACAATACACTCCAACTAACAATAAAGAAAAGTCAAAAATGGCAGCTTGTTTTATCCCTCAAAATGGTTCTATAAATTTTAATATAGAATACAAACATCATTCAAAATCATCTCTCGTTGAAATTATACGACACGAAGTCGAACATATTTGGCACTATTTTTTAGATGCAAGAAATTGTAAATATGATGTTTGGACTTGGCAAGGTAAAATGTTAGAAAAATTTGGACCAATAAATAACAAATCTCTTAAGATAGAAGCTAATAAGTGCACAAATGCAATTAAAAACTATGTGGAATTTACAAAAGACTATCAAGCATATTTGAAAAATTATATTGAAGTTGAGGCGAATAAGGTTGGGAAATTAGCTCGCAAAAAATATGACAAACAAGGAGAATTATTACGCAAATCACTACCACATATCCCCAAAGAATTATTATAAAAGTATTTTAAAATCTCAACTTAATATTGAGTAACAAATAAGCAAATTTTCCTATTTACATATTTTAAGTTTTTAGATCTATGCACACATTATTCAAGAAACAACTTAACTAAAAAATATATCAGAGCTGAAAAAATGATGAAATAAATAATACAATATATAAAAAACTAAATTTCTTTTCAAATATTAATGCAATAATCAGAAAACAAGGATATAAAAAACAATGAGCATATTAACAATAACACCATACTCAATAGTTTACACCTCAAAGGTAAACTTTAAACAAAAAAAAGAAAACACAAAGCTAACATCAACAATATCAACTAATAATGCAAATGAAATTGCAAAACGGACAAATGAACCAAATCTAAGCACCTATATCAATTTGATGAACACAAAAATGAATGTAGATGCAAATATCAGGTTTTTCACAAGCGCAATTAGCAAAATAGATACCGATACAAAACGCAAACACGAATCTTTAGAAATTGCTGACATCGGTTGTTGTGATGGAGCTTTATGCCGAAAACTCAGTGAATTTTTACCAACAAATACCAAATACTATGGCCTCGACTTATCACAAGGAATGTTAGACAAGGCAATTGAAAAAGATAATGAAATTAATAGAAAAAACTCATTTTATCAAGTAGGTAACGCTTTTGACCTACCATACAAAAAGAATTCAAAAGACGCAATAATCCTATCAAGCATAATGCACGAATTGTATAGCTACCCAAGCGAAGAATACAACGAAGATGCTTACTCAAAAGACTCCATACTCCACTTTATGCAAAAAGCATACTATTGCCTAAAACCAGGTGGCGTCCTAATTATAAAAGACCCTGCAACTCCTGAAATCGATGCTTGGGAACCCATTGTTGTAAAAAATGCAAACAAACTAGATGGAGAATATCCTGTAATTGAAAACGATGAAGAATTAAAAAATGCGAATATAACAAAGCTATCAACCTACGATAAACTAAGACGTTTTTGTATGGACTTTTACCCAGCACAAGGCAACATTGAATGGGACAAAAATGGAAATTGTATAATGCCAAGATGGCTTGTTACAGAATGGGCAAGACATAGAAAATGGCTGAGAACACCAGAAAACTGGGCTTACGAAATCAAAGAGAACTATGGAACACTACGACCTGACGAATTATCTGACTTTTCAAAGAAAACAGGTTTTAGTATTGTAAAAATAGAAAATATCTCAATACCAAACAAAAACAATATTTACAGAATAAACGATGGTGAATTTGAACTAGAAGATATCCAAGGCAATAAGCTTAGTCTTGAAGATTTCCCTATGTTTATTGAAGCAGTTTTAAGAAAACCAAGGAATTAAATACTTTTGGTTATATGAAATTTATCAAGAAAACTCAAAGACAAAATTTTATCTAATCTAGTGTCGTAATTGCTGCCGACTGAACGTAGCCAGCAATTACTCACCTTTTCAAGACGCCACTCAAAAAATTCGTTCACGTCACTTCGTTCCTTATCACGAATTTTTCTTGGACAATTTACACATTAAATACCATTTGTCATAGTCCAACAAACTATGCTAAAATGCATCTACAAATTAGAGGATAAATATGTTAAGTAAATATTTTAGCATTAAAACAAACTCTGTTGATTTTGAAA
>JAZSES010000265.1:0-3590 GCA_045531805.1 Candidatus Limenecus sp.
CTCACAGAACGACATGGCTACGATCCGACTTTGCACGAAATCAAAGATTTCGGCAAAAGAAGTCAAAGGTGAGTAATTGCTGGCTACGTTCAGTCGGCAGCAATTACGACACTAGATTAGATAATTTTCTAAACTTTTTAAAAGGAATTCTTATTTTAGGATTCCTTTTTTCATAAATGTAACCTTTTTGTAAAATTTGTTATCATGATTTGTGTGTTTGTGTGATGATAAATGGTAATACTGGGGAAGTTGTTTGGAAACGAAAACGTGAACCTAATCGATATATTTTATTAAAGAGTGGAAAATATAGAACTATGAGAAAGACAAAAAACAAAGAACTTAAAAGGATAGTAATTGCTACTCTTGCAGTACTTTTCTTTGCGGCAGGTGCTTCATATGCCGTTGCGCAAACCTGGGATGAATTTGCTGGACAAGCAACTTCTTCACCAACCAACATGCAGTTGAATAATAGTGTTACAACAAATTCATCTTTGAATTTGGCATCTCCTCCTGTTCCTGGTGGAGTTGTGAACATTCAGGGTAATGGCTATGTAATTACAAATGGTGCAGTTGCTGGTTCTGCAATTATTGATAATACTGCGAATGGTGGTACGGATTCGGCAGCAACTTCTGTAACTATTGTGAATACAAGCTTTGAAAATGGTGCAGGTAGTACTACACAAGGCTTTACAAATGGTGGTGGTGCCTTAAAAAATTCAGCAGGCACTCTTACTGTTCAGTCCACTGCTGCAAATGCTGCTGATAGAGCACATCTTAACAGCAATAAGGCATCAAATGGTGGTGCGATTCTGAATACAGGTTCTGGTATTTTAAATGTTAGTAATATGAATTTTGAAGCCAATACAGCGACAGCTCCTAGTGGTACAAACGTAGCTTATGGTGGCGCTATTTTCAACGGCTCTACAGCTGCTGGTACTGTTATGACAATTGCTAATTCGTCTTTTACTGGTAACCAAGCTAACATGGGTGGTGTTGGCGGTGGTGGCTATGGCGGTGCTATCCACCATGATATGGGTATTGCTAGTATTATGGGTTCTGACTTCAATTCTAACCACACAGCTTCTGCTGGTGGGGCGATTTCAAACAGAGCCGAGCTTACTATTGGTGGTGGTTCAAGTTTTGATGGCAACTATTCTAACTTCCAAGGTGGTGCTTTGGTGAATGGTTATGCATCTGCTGATACTCCAATTGACGCAATAGTAACTATTTCTGATTCTACTTTTACGAACAATTACACTGGTACTGCTGGTGGTGCAATTTATAACAAACCTGCTGATAAAGCAGATGATACAGTTCATAAGGTTATTATAAATCAAGGTACAAAATTCTCTAGTAACTATGTTGGTACTGCTGGCTCTGCGTCTCCATCAGGTGTTGGTGGGGCAATCAGTAATGAAGGTGCTAGTGATTATACGCAAAAAGATGCAATTTTAGTTATTAATGGTGGTAGTGCTGATTCACAAAAAGTTTTGTTTGAGAACAACATGGCGAATAATGGTTCTGCTATCGGTAACTTGGGTCAAGCTACTATTAACAATGCTGTATTTAAATCAAATGGTATCGGCAATTCAAATTTTGCTGATGGTGCAATGGGTGGAAATGGTGGCGCTATTCATAACGCTAAATATTCTTTTGCTTATGATAGTGATACTGATCCAGCTACGACTACGGTGGCGTTTGCTTCATCAGCTGGTGAAATGACAATTAGTAATTCTTCATTTATTGATAACACTGTATCTGGTAATGGTGGTGCCATCTTTAACTCTTCTAATGTTACAGTTATTGATTCTGATTTTGCTGGTAACAAAGCTGGTACATCACATGCTGGTGGTGGTGCTATTTATACAACAGCGGTTAATTCACAAGTTGGTACGTTAAATAGTGAACCTTACACTAACCCTGGTTCAGATGCTACAACTATTATCCGAGCTGACCAAAAAGATGTAAATGTTGGTAATGCTGATAGTTTTGCAAACAATACCGATTCTATTGTAATGCAAGGTATAACTGATACTAACCTTGCTGATACTTACTACAGAGCAAATACAACACTGCAAGCTGCTGATGATAGAACATTGAATATTCATTCAAGAGTTATCGGTGGTGGTTCTGATGTTAATGGACGTTCACTTTCTAATTTGAATATTGGTGACTCTGCAAAAACATATAATGGTACTGTAAATTTTGTTGGTGATGCTTCTGTTGCTTCATCAAACGTTAATATCTACAGTGGTACATTGTCATTTACTCACGATAGAAGTTTAGATGCTTCAAACGTTTTGAATATGTATGGTGGTACCTTGGACTTGTTGAATGGTGAGTACGGTACTAATCAACTAAAAGCAAGAGAGTTTAACCTTTTGGGTGATTCTAGCATTATGCTAGATGTTGATCTTGCTGGTGAAAAAATGGATGGTATCTATAATGAAAACTTCAAAGGTTTGGATGGTAATACTCCAGGTTCTATTACAAACCCAGGTGGTCATAAATTGACTGTTTCTGATATGTATTCTTGGTCAGATACAGACAAAGAAAATGTCTCTATTAAGTTCACAGATGCTGATGCATTGATTGGTGACAAAGTTGTTCTTGATAAAGACTTAAAATATGTTCAGTCTCCAACAACAAAATATGCTGTGACAAAAACAGAGGTTGCTTCAGGTGAACCAGAACAAGGTGTATACTTTGGTTTCTCTAGGATGGGTACTTCTGACCCTGCATTGTCTGGTCCTGTTGCACAACAAGCTGCATTCTTGTTGATGGACAACTTATATAGACAGTCATTCGCTAATATGGATATGGTTACTCTAATGACACCAGAACAGCGTATGGCTTGGAAAATGAGAAATAAATATGCCAATGCTGGTTACCACAGAGGCGTTTATGCACCGAACGTACTTCCAGAAGAACGTGATGGTTTGTACCTAAGACCATTCTCTAACTTTGAGAGTGTTTCTTTGAAAAATGGGCCAAAAGTTTCTAACGTTTCTTATGGTTCATTAATCGGTGGTGAGAGTGATATCATCGACTTAGGACACGGCTGGGATGGTAATTTCTCATTCTTTGGTGCTTACCACGGTTCACACCAAGCTTACAATGGTATAGATATATGGCAAAATGGTGGTACAATCGGTGGTGTAGCAACTGCTTACAAAGGTAATTTCTTTACTGGTTTGACTGCAAACATCGGTGCTAGTGCTGCTGAAGCTCGCCATGGATTTGGTAATGATCAATTCCCAATCTTGATGACAGGTGCAGCTTGGAAATCAGGTTATAACTTTGGTATGGCTAATAACAAATTCATTTTGCAACCTAGCTATATGATGAGTTATACATTTGTAAATGTATTCGATTACAACAGTGCTTCTGGTGCTAGAATTACTCAAGATCCACTAAATGCAATAGAAATTATTCCTGGCTTGAAATTGATTGGTAATTTCAAAAATGGTTGGCAACCATATGCTGCTTGTAACATGACTTGGAACATTATGGATAATACTAAGTTCTATGCAAATGAGGTTGCGTTGACTCAGCTTTCTGTAAAACCTTATTTTGAATATGGTGTAGGT
>JAZSES010000033.1:0-4027 GCA_045531805.1 Candidatus Limenecus sp.
ACAATACCGGAATCAATCAAGATATAATGGACAAAATAAGAGAAAAAATTGAAGAATGGAGCAAAAAGGAAACTCAACCAACTCAAAATGAAATAAAATTAACTCCAGAAGAAAAAGAAAAATTAGAAAAAATAATAAAAGAATCGGTCGGACCTGATGACCTTTATATAACAACAAAAGCTATGGGTGAAGAAGGCGGCGAAACAAATATGAGTCAAGATGAAATAAAAAATATTCTCAAAAATTTCAAGCGAGGCTACCAATAAAATAAAAAAGAGGCGAACTAACAATTCGCCTTTTTTACAATACAAAATACTGTAAACATATGTAACAAAACCTTCTAAAAAGCTAAAGTTTCAAAGATTAAAAGCCGATAACTTATCTAGATAACAGTCTAAACGGTTTAAGGAGTTACAATGGAAATAAATTCGTCTTTACGCAATATGCGTTACGTCATTCCTCAAAAAAGAATTGAAGAAAAAACACTAGAAGAGAAAAACACACCTCAAGAAAAAGAAAAACAACTAGAAAACAGAAATAGTAATCAAGAACAAAGTTCAACACAAGACTATACAAGAGCAAGCAGGGACCAATACCTTGCAAATATGAACATAAATTTTGTTTCAACAACAAAAAAAGTACCTATTGAACCCCAAGATTCACTAGTAAATACAAATAGTCGTTCTCAAACAGAAAATACTAAAGCTAGTACAAGTAAAGCAGTGGAAACAAAAGCTTCTTTGAACACTAAGACAGCTGAAACTGTTGTAAAAACAGTGACTAACGGTCAAAACGTTTTGGGTGACTTATATGCATCATCAGGAGAACTGGCTGAAGAATTGGCTGTAATGAGTGCAAAAAATTCAGCACTTCCTGTAGAATTAGCCGATGGTGTTAAAAAACTTGGAGACCTAGCAAAAGATACAGAAGCATTCCAAAGCGCATTAAGCAACTATGCAGACAACTACATGGTTCAAAATAACATTCCAGAAATTACAACAGATAATGTTGGTAAAGTTATGAAATCATTTTTAAGTGATGAATTCGGTATAAATCTTGCAAATATTGGAAAATATGTTGGTGGTGCAGCAATTGCATCTTTAGCGATCAGAGTTGGAGTTTCAACTCTAGTTGACATGGCACCTAAAATAGGCAAAGACGTAATCAACCTTGGCAAAGATACTGTTAAAAATCTTTTACAAGGTGATGTACTAGGTCTTATTGAAAATGCAGTAATCGATACCCCTGTAATGATTATACGAAATGCAGCAAGATCAGTAAAATACTTAGCAATAAACACATATGAAACAGTCAAAGATGTTGTAGTTGCAGGTGGGGAAGCTGTATACGGTGTCGCAAAAGCCGCAGTAACAGGCGTTGTTGATACAGTATCACAACCAATCAAAAGTATAACAAAATGTGTAGAACGAGTAGGAAAAGGTATTGTGTCCGGTGTAGACAAAATGCTAGATGGCAACCTAATAGGTGGTACAGCAAAAATTGTTGGAGGCGTACTAGAAGGTGCTGGCAATGTGGTCGTAGGTGCTGTTAAAACAGTGGGCAAAGCTGTAAAAACCGTGGCGAAAACAGTAGGCAAGGTTGCTAGTGGTGTTGGAAAAGTTGTAGAATCCGTCTTTGGTGACCCGATTAAAGCAGTTGGTGGTGTTGTTAAATCAGTTGGTAAAGCCATCAAAAAAATATTCTCAGGTTGGTAATAAACAATAAGCAAAAGGTGTTACAGTAATTTGTAACACCTTTATAAAAGATTTAAAAACAATAAATACATAAGGTAAAAAATGAGTAAACGAAACATAAAAGCCAATTTTATACAGAAAAACAACATAATTTATGACAATGGCAAAATAAACCAAAATCAAAATAAATTCCCAAACCAGCTTAATAGCAAATCTGTATTTATGATAGCAAAAGACGGGATAATGATTGATTTTAACGGTGATGGCATTTATGACAAAAAAATAAAATATCCAACATTAACACAAAACAATAATACAAAAAGCTTTAATAATGAACTATCTGGCTTCAACAGTAACGACAATACTTTATCTCAAAGATTAAACGACTTATACGGCAGCTTGGGTTTTAGTTTTTCAAACGTAGAAACAAACAAAAAAAATAGTTATAATCTAGAACAACCAATTACAGCTCAACAGATAACCTTTACAGAACAGCAACCAACAACAAGACAAACATCATATACCCAAGAAGAAACACAAAACGCTTCTTTAGAAAATCTAAAAACATCAATAGAAAACCTAAATCTAAGTGGAGTAAAAGTCGAAATTGTTAACAAATTCAAGACATAGTATGTCAGAGAAGAATTCGTAATAAGAAGAACTTTGTTAAAAAATTGTTTGTAGCAAGCTTTGAATAGAGATATACAAATCAAAACGCAGCCGACAGCAATTGTAATACTGGCTTAGTTAAACAAAGTAATCTCAACTAACAGGAGTTTTACAAAACTATATTCATAAGATATAATTCAAAATTATGAAAATTGCTTTTATAATGACTAAAGCTCATTCATACAGATTAAATAATCGGCCATTTTTGATAAAAAATTTGCCAGATTCTTTAACGTTAGGAATATTACATGCGATTGTCAGTAAAGCATTTCCTGACATAGACATAGAAATATATGATGAAACCATTGAAATTATAAATGCCGAAAAAATACACGCAGATATCATTGGCATTTCAGCATTGACATCGACATACGAACGAGCAAAAGAATACGCTAAAATATTTCAAGCAAAAGGAATTCCCGTTTTTTTGGGTGGAACCCATGCTTCACTTGTCCCTATGGATTGTGCTCAATTCTTTGATAGCGTAATTTCAGGCTTGGCAAATGATTCGCTAGTAGAATTAATAAATGACTTTAAAAATAATAACTTAAAAAAAATATATTACCAAAATCCCCAAATGTCATTTGAGAATTTTGTTCATCCAACAAGAACTTTGTACGAAGATAAAAATCCATTGTCTCAAGAATTAAATATGGTACAAGCAACATATGGATGTTCCAACATTTGTGAATTTTGTGTCCAACCTTACATTTGCAAAGGATACCATCAAAGACCAATAAAAGATGTTATCGAAGAAATAAAAGGAATTAAGTCAGACGAGATAGAATTCTACGATCCCAATTTAGCAAAAGATACTCAGTATCTCATAGAATTATGCAAAGAACTCATTCCTTTGAAAAAAAAATGGTTTGCACCAATGACTATTTCAATTGCAAACAACGAAGCTATCCTTTGTTTATTAGAAAAATCAGGATGTACTGGAGTGCTAATTGGATTTGAGTCAATAAACAACAACTCAATAAAAGCTATAAACAAAGGATTCAACAAAATAGAAAAATACAAGGAAGCTGTACAAAACTTTCACAACCATAACATAGAAGTCACTGGCAGTTTTGTTTTAGGACTGGACGGAGACACACTTGAAATAGAAAACGAACTTCTCAGCTTTATCATTGATGCACAAATTGATTACCCCAGATTTACAATCAACACACCATATCCAGGCACACCTTACTTCGATAAACTAAAAGCACAAAATAGAATACTCACAAACGACTACTCCCAATATGATTGTAGACATTGTGTTCTAGAACCAACAAATATGTCAAAGGAAAGTGTTGAAAAAATATTTAGAAATATGTGGAAAAAAACCTACACAATGCAAAACATTATACCGAGATTATCATACATAAAAACACCAATGAAAAGGTTTGTAAAAACAATTCTCAACTATATTGCGGGTAAAACATATATAAAAACAAATCTACACGACTTATAATATCCGAGAAAAATTCGTGATAAGAAGAACTCTGTTCAAAAGTTGCCTTTGGCAAGTTTTGAATAGAGGTAGACAAAGCAAAAACACAGTTTTTGTGTGTCGTATAAAATATATGTGAACGAATTTTGACAAAGTGAACCATTGAGTCGCAGACGAAATGAGTGAACCTGTCTGCAGAGCTGAGTGGCGTCTTGTTCACATAGTG
>JAZSES010000016.1:0-8538 GCA_045531805.1 Candidatus Limenecus sp.
AGTACATTTACCGCATTTAGAACAATAACCAACTTTAGTTTTCATACTTCTTTCCACTTGTTTCTTTGTATAATTCTTCTCATATTTTCTTTACCTGTTGGCGGAGTGTGTATCATCGCATAGCTTTCTATGTTTTGATTAATTTCTTTCCAACCATTTCTTCTAATAATTGCTCGCATATTCTCAATGCCGACGGGGTTCATTGAATGAATATGAATAGGATAATTACGACCTGTCTCTTCAAGCCAGTTAAGAAGTTGAATATAATCGCCACCATCGCAAGCATAATCACCAGCATCGTGGTCGATGTCGATAACCGTAAGTGTATTATCTAAAATAGCAGCACATACCTTATTACCTGTTTCGTAATCCCCAAGCGAATCGGCATCTTGCATTGCCTTTATATGTGTTGCCCTTTGTTGCTCGTAAGTTTGTATCCTAAGTATTGCCTGATTCACACTTTTGCACCAAACGTATCCTTCTGGTGCGGGTCTTACATCATCTATCCAAAGTTTCATATCTTACGGCACCCTTTCGTGTGGAAATATTTCTTCAATATCGTCTGCTAACTTTTTAATCATTGTTATGTTACTAAGTAATGGCTCTCCATCAGACCCTGTTCCTACAACAGTTCCTTCCACTTTAAACACCGGTTTTGGATTATAATAATGACTCCTGAGTAAATCGCTATCAATATCAGCCATTGCATCTGCATTACAAGGATTAGGAACTAAAAGTCTGTATGTTCCATTACATTCTAAGCATTCCCAAACAGATACACCATCTTCTTCACCAATAAGAGTGTCTCCTTTGTGTATTTTACTCTTACTATCAGGAGGTATTTCTCCAAAACGAAGATAACAAAATCTCATATTGTCATTTCTCTTATTCAAACCTAAACTATAGCCCGTCAATGTAGACAATATTACAATGGAAATTGATAATACTACTCTAACATCTGTTTCTTGAATTGTTATAGACATTATAATAAAAAGTGGTATAAATATTATTTGAAATAAGTAATCCCCAATTTTCATAATTGAATAACTCCTAATTCTTTACCTACCCAAGCATCACCTGTCATACCTGCTATCTTGTAAGTGGCTAAACTCATTACTGGAACAAGGTTTGAGTAATCAGTAAATAATGAAAAATTCTTAAAGTCCATATCAATTACAACATAAGGAACATCTGCAAACCAAAATTTATCTCCGACATTCAGTTCTTTCAACTTTTTTCTAACTCTTTTATCTGCCATACAACTTATGTCTCCCTAACAAAATAAAATTAGTTATTGCAACATTTGAAATTGTTTTATCTGATTCACTTAAAAATCTTGTTATCTCATTTATATCGTCAAATGATTTTATCTTCTTATGATGATATAATTGAGTAACTACGGTGCAAGAACCTATGTAACCTTCTTTTTGACACACATAAGTTATTAAATATTGATATTTCTTTTTCATACTTGACATTCACTCCTCATACATTTCGGACAAAAATCTTCATTAGTAACATTATAATGTTTCCAACCATGCTTTTCTGCTAATTCAATAGCTTTTTCTTGCGTATCTGCATAAGGACTTATTGCACCGCATTTATCACAAACTTGATAATATTTATGCACCGGTTCAGTGTGCGATAAGAATAGTAGACTAAATAAGGCAATCCACCAATGTCCAAATACTATTGCTAATATAGTCCAGCATATTACTGATATGATATTTGCTATTACAACTAAAATATTTATATTTTTCAATTGTCTATACCCTCTCCCTCAATTATTTGATATGTATGCGGTTCTTCTTGTGTTTTATGCCAATCAATCATTTCTCCAACTTCATCGTGGAAAGTTGACTCCACAGGTTCAGCGTTTATAGCAACACTTCTATATCTTTTGCCCCAATAAAAGAACATTATATCCTCAACATCACGTTTATTAAAACGAGAATCAAAAGCAATTATGACATCTACATTATTATCTTGTAAACCGTCATAATCATTTTTACCTTTGTAACCTGTTATACGCCAATATCTAACCGCCATACTTATTTTCTCCCAACAAACATCAATTTAAAGAACCAATAAATTATTGCTGCAGGTAATAATATTACAGTAATTATACATACCCAAAATATTATGCCAAACCAATTTAATTTTTTAGTTCCTTCTCGCCAATACATTGGATTAAATATGCAACCATCAAAACTGAAAATAGTACCTTGCAGTAATAACCACAATACTAATGCAAGTACTGTCCAAAATATTAAACATTCAATCATTTTAAACTTCCTTCCAACTCTATTTATTTAATATAAATCTTCTGAATATAGTTCATCTACATTATCATCTAATATCTAACTGTTATGCTCGTTCCTCAATTTTTATATCTCTCATCATTTGTCCAATACAAGACATACAGTAATCTTGGAATTGCTTTTCACTAATGTAACCTTCATCACGAAGATATCTCCATTTATCGTATTGTTTAATTTGAATAGTAAAGTCTTCTGGCATTACTCTTCCTCCGCATAATTAACTAATTCCTTAACTTCTCCGCAACCTTCACAAAAACCTTGCTCTTCAAACATTATGATATGTTCATCTTTAATTTTACGATTCTCTTCCGAAGTTAATATTTTATTTCTAAAACATTCTTTACAAAATTCTGCCATATTGTTACAAATTCTCCCGATTTAGTGTATAACCAAAAACTAAAGCTACAAAAAGATATTACGATACCTAAAATAAGTTCAAGCACCCAGATAGATTTTGGATAAATATTTAATCTTTTATCTTTTATTGCTTCTACTATAAATATCAAGCCTAAAATTAGTATGATTAAATTACTAAATACCTTTAATAATACCATTAGTACAAATCCTCCGAGTATAATTCATCAATACCATTGTCTTCTCTGTAGTATCTATGAGTTTCAGTTAGTTGACCACATTCTATCGCATGAGCGAGAGCTTCTTTGCGATTTAAAAATTCACCTTTATGATTTATAAAACCTTGAACTTTTTTGATAATATTCAAATTAAGGTGTTGACTTATTTTTAAGCAATCGCCGTGTCGATGTCCGCAAACAATTAAAGGTTCTAATTTATTACCCATAATATCAGTATGTTCTATTTTAATTGCTGCACATATAATCATTGTTATCGTATTTTCCTTTACTACTTAAGTTTGAGTATAAAATTATCTATCTCATCATCAAGTTTATAATTAATATCTTTTAACACTAACTTGTTTTCAAACGAAGAATCATTTAATGATTTAATTTGTTTATCATAATATAAATCAACATTATTAAGAGCTGCTAAGTTCTTTATAGAGCGGTCTCTTTCATATCTGTCTGATATCCTTTTTATCCACTCTTCTTTGAGTTCAATTGATGGGTATATAACCATAACATACTCATTTGATTCTTCAAAATACTTTTGTACTGATGGATGACAAGATACAAATACTCTATAACCTTGTCTTGACAAATCTTCGGCTACTTTACAATAACTCCACCACCACATATCAGGTTTAGTGTTATCAGGACTATTCCAATTACTGCTTTCTAAATCGATATATTGATTGTATCTTCCTGCTAGCGATGTTTTACCTACACCTGGATAACCTATGATAATCATTTATTTATACCTCACAATTACCGATGTCTTTTATATTTAATGGCGGGGCTGTTAAATTTGAATCACAAGTAATGTCATATTTGATATAACAAGGACACTCAGTAACATATGGACTTAAACTTCTACCACATTTAGGACATATCCAACCTATCATTGCGCCATTGGGTAATTCTATACCTTCATTTTTCTCTTCAATAGGTTCAGTCACCTTCAAATCTGACCTCTGTAATTCTCTATGACAATTAGTGCAAACAATTTTAGTTTTAGTCTGAAAATCAAAACTCATTGGGTCAGTATAACTCAACTGAATCAATTCTCCATCGCAATGAGGACATCTTTGACTTAATTTAACTTTAATGTAATTACTTTCTAACATACTATACCTCCACTGTAACTGATAGAATTCTTTCAATAGAATTTTGTTCAAATTCGTAATCTAATCCCCATTTACTCATTCATATCGCCAGTCCTTATGTTCTACCCATAGTCATATAATATGATGCGTTTGCATTTGCTTCCATACTGCCTCTATTATAACCATCTTCCAATGCTTGATTAAGGCAATCTAATATAGCATCATGAAGTTCTTTATACGTAATGACTTCACCGGTAAGTGTACTGATTAAACCTTCTTTACAGTTAATTAAATCGAGAAATTTTTCTACAATTTGTTTATTAGTCATTATAACACATCCTATCTAATTATAATTAACTGTTTAAATTATTTGATATAATTTTTACTCATTTCTTTGAACGCCAAAAACTACAAAAATCAGAACATTTAGTATATGACTTGAAGTAATCACATTTATGACAACCGAATTTATTAATTTGACGCTTATTATAAAATTTACAATTTTTGCATCGTTTATTTATAGGAAAATATCTTAACAACTCTGCAAAAATCGCTATAGCTATTAAACATAACAAAATTATAAAACGGCTATTCATTATTTACTACCTATAACACGATTGTCATTAGAATAAATTAATTCGCCTGTCTTTATTCTAACTAAATCATACATTGAAAATCTACGAAAATTTTTAGAATAGCGTCTAAGTAAATAATAATCTTTAAATAAATGAATAGGCGTATACCCCGCAATTTTCCATTCATATAATAATCTATTAGTGTACCGTATTTTCATCGCTCTACATTCCAGCCAGCTCTGAACAAGTGTTCAGCAACCTTTATAGTATATTCTAATGGTACATAATCAAAAGTGTCTTTTAATGCACCATTTAAATCTTCTATAAACTGTACTCTAAACTCCTTTTGATTTTCTAATTTTAATGAATCTTGATATACCCGCTCAATTACATCATTCATAATTTACTGACTCACTTTCTATAATAATTTAATACGCAGGATCATCATGCAGATAACCCATTTGATTAAGTACTTTATACAATAAGTCCAAAAATAATGTTTTATTAAATTTGTCACTAGCGTCATAAATAGCTAATTCAACTAAAATTCGTTTAACTAATTCTTTTACAACACATTCATGACTAAGATGTTCTTTTGCCTCATATTTACTATTTAAAATGGTTAATCGTTCAATCTCTGAATTTTGAAAATTAATACAATTTTTCAATATGTCTATATCACGATTAAAATTATCTATGTCCTCATTTTGCACAGATTCAGATTTTGAATTCCACAACTCTCTACCGGCACGCTGACCATAAAAGAATTTAAATTTATCTAATATATCAATAATTTTAGCGTTATCTATATTATTCATTGTGCAGATTTAGACCTCCCATAATAAGTACGACGACAAAATTTACAAGCATCCTTGTGATAGACCTTTTTAAAGTAATTACACCAAAAATATTCAGGCAATATATTTTTTGATTTTTTATAATGTCTACATTTAAATAATTGAGTTAGTATTGTATGACATATATTATTTATTGACATCATTAATTCCTTTCTACGGTGTTTGTAATCTTTCAATATATTAATTTATTTAGACATCAAAACCGAATCTACTGCATCTACTACGTCTATATAGTCATCAATTATATCTAATATGAATTCTCTATTAGCGTCGTCACGAAATACACATATACCTTGTTTCTTTGCTTCTCTTACTCTTTGTTTAAACTGTTCTTCTGTTTCCCATTCGTATTTCATTTATCAGGCTCTCCTTCAAAATGTTTATTTACGCCAATTTCTTTAGCAAGAAATATATCAGATTTAGTAGTAAATCTTAGATGCCAGGTTAATTTACCACATTTGGGACAGATAAATTTTCTCCACACTCTCATAAGCCTTAGTTCTATAGACTGATTGCAATCAATAGAATGCTCATCCCAGCATTCTTTACATTTCCAAACCATTTTCATCATTTTGCCTTCTTAATTCTTATGTAATTAGTTCAATCTTTCTAGTATTAGACTTGCAACATCTCTCAATGTTTGTTCATCTCTGTCTGTTTTACTTCTAAGTGCGTCAATATCTGTTTTTATCTCTGTATGTTCCTCTTCAAGTTGACTTGCTAACTCTGCGAAGTCTGCTGCAAGTCGTCTTGCTATATCTGCTGCTCTACTCATTAATTTGCTCCTTCATATGTTACTATTGCAGTGAATGACATTGAATCAATACAACTAATTGACGTGTTAACTATTTTTACATTATACCTGTACGCCCAATCATTTATTTCATTTTCTAATGCTTCTAAAGTCTTCACCCTGTCTAATCCTGCATTGTAAAATATCTTAACTGTCCTCATTAAATCATTACCTTCTTTTAGATTCATACTTCTCTTTTAGTCTTAAATAAGTTTTATACTCTTCATCTGACTCTTTCTCTTCATATAACTTAACACTATCTTTTATAAAATCCTCTGTAGCATTAAGTACAGTCATTATATCTAAACCAGTAGGAATACTAATAAAGTCATCATCATATGGTTGTGGCATATATCTAATATAATGTTGATTATTGGCTGCAATTAAATCTAATACACAAGTGGGATTTAAACAAGTGATATAGTCAACATAAAATACTTCAAAGTCTTCTGATAAATACCATTCAATATTAAACTGTTGTTTAAGGAATTCAAATGTTTCTTTCCAGTATCTCCAACCATACTCTTTCAAGAGATTATATATGCCATCAATAATAGAACGGAAGTAATAATATCTAATAACATTAATGTTATCTCTTTTTGAGATAATTACATCTTTAAGTTTATTTTCTAGATCTCTTACACCATACTCCATTATAATGGCACTTATCTTCTCATTAGGTATAGCGAGTTCTTGATTTAGTCTTATCTCTTCTTTATCAAGCCATTCTTTATCCTGAACTGCTTTAACATATTCTGTTATAAAACCATTAGTATTTATACTCATATTGCTCTCCTTTACAATTCTTCTCATATTTCATTTTCCATTCGTTGATGATTACAGCCTTGATAAGGCATAAGACACTTACCATCAACTCCAAGATATCCACATTTATTATTTCTTCCGGCATCTGGCTGCGTGCATCGATATTTATATTTTGTTTCTTTTTGAGTTTTAATATTATAAATCATCCAAATACCATAAACAATTATTGCTCCTACACACATTAAAATAAGTATAGTAACTTCACTCATCTATATATTTCCTCCAATGTGCGTGACAATTTCTTACATTATAGATATTAGTTAAATGCCAATGGCAGTATCCAAAACGATTAAAGCGGCAATTTTCACAGTCTCTTTCATCTTTTCGTCTATCTGTCTTGTATATCCAAAATAAAAATCCAGCAAGGAATGTCATAAATAATAATATTATTATAATAAAAATAATTTTACCCATAACTATTAACACTCCATACTTTCTGTCATTCTACTAGTAATCCAATCTCTACCATTCTGTGGTTCTTCTTCTAAACCCATAGCATATTTTAACATTTGTCTAAAGTCGTCACTACGACCATTTGCCAACCAGCAATCTTCCTTGAAATGATTCCAATTCCTTTGTTTTTCAAAATAAGTTGCTATCTGTTCAAATACTTGGTCTTTATACTGTTTATTAATTAATACTTCTTTTGCGTAATCACAAGTAGTATCGCATTCTTTTGAATATTCTCTGTTATATCTTAATTTACATTCTTGACAAGGATTATACATCTTTAACTTCCTCCCAACCATTATGTTAAAGAATAGCTATCAAGCGTTGTGGTTCTTCTAATTAGCCTCGTAATTTTTGATGTATTATAAATTATAAAATTCAATTGGACTTGTAAATATTATATAAGAAAGTATCAATGCAAATAATGACATCAGCATGAGAGCTATAGAATCATACTGAATACCGGATTTTTTACAAAAAACAATTCCTTGATATATTCCATAAATACCAGAGAATAAAGAAATAGCACCTACAATTATCTTAAATAATATTACTTCTATCATTGTTATACCTTACTCCTACCCAATAATTTAAAATTAATTACAACAATGTTATGTGCATTTTTCGTGGTATCACTTAAATACATATTTAACAACTGAATATCTCTGAATGATTTAATTTTTTTATTACGTGATATTTGGGCGGAACCTACGCCAAAGCTATTGTCATCATTCTTAAAAACATAACTAACGTAATATTGATATTCTTTCATGATTATTTTACCTCGCTATGATATAGGCATCATCAGGATGTTCGTGCGCCAGATGTTTACATTTTGGACAATAGTCTTTATTAAGATTATGATAATGTTCCCAACCAACTGATTCCGCTAACTCTATAGCCTCTTCTTGAGTTTCAGCACTAGGACCGTGTGTTCCACACCCGTCGCAAATTCTGCAACTACCAACTGATACTTTATAACCACGACAGGCTAAAAGCCCGAATAGAAGTCGGAGGCCAAGCGGTCTTAGGAAGA
>JAZSES010000072.1:0-2973 GCA_045531805.1 Candidatus Limenecus sp.
GTGAGTATCCTTATGATATAATGCATTTTGGCACATATCAAATTAGTTCTGAGTTTTTTACAAATCAGAATGTCTGTTTTACACTAAGTTTTGGTTTAATTGCTATCATAATAGCTGATAAAGCTATAAAATCCAGTTCGAAATTGAAATATGTTATACATCATGGTGTTTTTATTCTAGCTGGAATTTTAGCTGGTTTGTTTCATACAGATTATATGTTTATTGGTATTTTTCTTATCTACTGTATTTATCAAACATTGTTGTACAAACCGTTATGGTTAGGATGTTCTATTTTACCGTATTTGATTATCAATATGTTAGGTTCTGAACCTGGACAAGAACTGAGGTATGCTTCATTGTTTGTTGTAATGTTCTTATTAAGTTTTTACAGTAATAAGAAAGTGGTCATACCAAAGTGGTTCAAATGGTTACATACATGGTTTTATCCATTACATATGTGTTTGTTAGCGATTTTAATCATAGTTATTAAATGAACATGTTAATTGTTCATAATAAAATATATAAATGAAAAGGAGATATTACTCATGAAGAAGAAAATTTTAGTTGCAGGAGCTATTTTAGCAGGTATTACAGCAGTGGGTGCTGTAATTGTAGCAGCAGTAGAGCGTATGAATGCTAAGCGTTTAGAGGAGTTACTTGAAGATGAGCTTGACGAATATGATGAGTATGAGGAAGAGTTCGGAGAAGATTATTGTGATGAGAATGATGATGGTGTAAGAATTACGAGAGATGATGTTAAAGATATTCAGGCTGCAGTAGGCGGAGAAGTTACTCCTGCTGAAAAAGCGATGACTATGGCTGATGCTGTTGAAGCAACCGATGACTCAGATATTAGTGAAGATGTTGTTGATGATGCAGTAGAAGAGTCTTATGAAGACGCTATGGAAGAGGCAGCAGCTGATAATGAGTAATATTTAAGTTTTAGCCTACTTGGATTTGTTCTGAGTAGGCTTTGTTTTGTCTTGACATTTTCCATATATGGATGTATGATTATTGTATAATTTAATGGAGGTGAATAGATATGGATTTTTATGATGCTTTTGATAATCCATTTGGTGAACATGATGTTCTAACAAATGCTTTACCAAATCATGTACAACGAGTTGTTTTAGTTGCAGGTGACACATCAGAAAAAGACAGGGTAGATATTGAATTTACAACAGATGGTGAAAATGTGCAAACTTATACAGAAGGTGTTGATTCTTTTAGAACTTCACATCCTGATGTTAGTTTTGATGATGCATTTGTTTCTATTAAGGTTGCAGGTTCAAAACTGGACCCTGAAGCTATTAAGGGTTATGTAGCTGATTCTGATGATTTTATTGAGCAATATGAATCTGTAAGATTTTCAGACAGACCTGATGCTAAGTTGTATACTATTGAATCCGCTATGAGAGATGTTGCTAAAACGTATAGAGAATCTGATGCTGTTTTTGATATTGGTCCTATGGAACAAATAGGTGGAGTAGGAGATATGGCATTGGATGAAATTCCTGTATTGCAACCGCAGAGAGCTGATTTCGAAAGAAGAATGATTTCATTGTACGAACAAACGGAGAATAGTCTTTCAGTGGAAGCTGAAAAGAGTGATAAGATTGTAGCTGCTTATTTTTATGAAGAAGATGATTTGGTTGATTTAAGTGATGAATTCGGTGATATGTCTATTGATGAAATCATGGAGCATACCACATCATTTTTGAATCAATCTGATTCTGAATCATATGTTGCTGGTGATAATTCTACTATTTTTCAAACTGAACCTGTAGAGAAGCCTTTTGGTTCTTATTTTGAAACAACAAAGGAAGAACTTGCAAAGATGATAGCAGAACGTGAAGCTGCAAAGCAGAATGGTGAACAAAAAAGAATACCATCTGCAGCTGAAAAGGCTATTATGGCTAAATTTTCAGATGTGGTAGATGACGGTCCTACAATTGAACATGATTGTAGTTACAAGATTTAAGGAGAGATGAATATGAATACACCTATACCTACAATTGAATTTCCCTCAATATCAGATTATAAGATAATTGATTTAGATGAGCCATTAGTTTCATTATCTGAGTGTGGTTTTTTATGTGATTCTCAATATTATGCACAAGGTGTTCCTGGTTCGTTAAAGTCATGTTATGTGAGAAAATCTGTAGCAAGTAAATTGCGATTAGCACAATCATGGTTACCAAAAGGTTTAAAGTTTAAGATTTACGATGGATATAGACCGATTGAAGTACAACAACGGTTATGGAATTTTTATCGTAATGATTTGAAAATAAAGAATCCTGATGCTTCTGATGAAGAATTAGATAAGTTGACAGGATTTTTTGTGAGTAAACCGAGTTATGATGAGTTCCATCCATCATTACATAACACAGGTGGAGCTGTGGATTTAACTATTGTGACTGATAATGGTTGTGCTTTGAATATGGGTACATTATTTGATGATTTTTCTGATAGAGCATGGACAAATCATTTTGAAGTTCACACGAAATGTAATGAAGTAAAACATAATCGTCGATTATTGTATAATGCTATGATTCAGGCTGGTTTTACTAATTTACCATCAGAGTGGTGGCATTATGATTATGGTACAAAATTTTGGGCTTATTTTAATCAAAAGGACGCTTTGTATAAAGGAATTTTGCATCATAATATGCATGATGTGTTTCCATTGACTTAAAGGCGGTGTGTTTGTATGTTGGTAACCGTTTTATCATGGTTTGCAACTGCTTTAAGTCTTGGTGGTCAATTTTTGATTAACAAAAAGAAGAAAGCTGCCTTTCCAGTATGGATAGTTGGAAATATACTGTGGATAGTAGTGAATATTTTAACTACGTTTAATACAGCAAATGTTGTAATGTATGTGATTTATACAATTATGAATATTCATGGTTTAATTGAATGGTCACGTAAAGAAGAACAAACTAATGAAGTTTAACTTGACATTTTCCATATATG
>JAZSES010000120.1:0-2787 GCA_045531805.1 Candidatus Limenecus sp.
GATTTCGTTAATTTCTGCTTTGCTTTCTTTATTGAGTTGCAAGAGAGGTTTATTGTATTGTTTTCGTGGGCATAGTTTTCTTTGAATACCATCTTGCATGGCTTTTCTCATTTCCGGTGACATTACATGTTCTTCTTGATGTCTGTTGTTTGATTTGATAGCAACTTTTATTGGTCTAATTATTTGAAGATTTTTAAACATATTTCTAACTTTCCGTACTTTTTACTGCTGGTTCATGAAAAATGCTAAAAGTTTTAATTTGCTTTGGAAACATCAATTTTGGGGGCTTTGTAACAATTTGTAATATTTTATATTCTGTCCGAGAAAAATTATTTTTTTATATTGGTACAGTTGTTAAAAATGGTCAGGCTATCAAAGTTTTTGTGTGCTATATGGTGTGCTTTTATTTTAAATTTTATCCTTTTGTGCTATCCTATATGAGCATAGAGGGTTGATATATGAAAATTATTGCGAAAAATCTTGTTAAAGTTTATGGTGATAGAACCGTTGTTAATGATATTAGTTTTGAGGTTAATAAAGGTGAGGTTGTTGGTCTTTTAGGACCAAACGGTGCTGGGAAAACAACTACATTCTATATGGTAGTTGGTTTGGTAAAAGCCAATGGTGGTAGTGTTTTTCTCGATGATAGGGATTTGACAAATGTTCCAATGAATGTGAGAGCAAAAGAGGGGATTGGTTATCTTCCTCAAGAGTCATCAATTTTTAGAAAATTATCTGTTGAAGATAATATAAAATTAGTTTTGCAAATGAATGACAAGCTTAATGAAGAAGAGAAAAAACAAAAGCTAGAAGATTTGCTCGAAGAATTTGGTATGGCAAAGAAAAGAAAATTCTCTGCAATTTCTTTGTCAGGTGGTGAAAGACGTAGGGTAGAATTGGCACGAGCTTTGGCAGCTAGTCCTGAGTTTATTCTCCTCGATGAACCATTTACTGGTATCGACCCAATTGCTATTGGTGAAATCAAAGATAATATTAGAAAATTATCTGAAGAAAAAGGTTTGGGTGTATTGATTACTGACCATAACCCTAAGGCAACTTTGTCTATTACAGACAGAGCTTATGTGATTTTTGACGGTAAAATTAAAATTCAAGGTAAGAGTATAGAGGTTGCAAATGACCCTGTTGCTAAGCAGTTCTACCTAGGAAAGGATTTTACTTTATAGAATGAAAGTTAATTTTGCAAAATTAAAAAATATAGAGTTACCATTTAAAATTTTTGATGGATATATTACAAAACAGGTTTTTGGTGCAACTTTAGTTTGTATATTTTTGTTTGTAGTAATTTGGATTGCACCTGAAACTTTATTAAAAGTTATAAAAAGAACTTTGGCAGGGGTTTATACACCTTGGGTTGCTATTCAACTTTTGGTATATGAAATTCCCAAAATTGTGGGCAAGGCTTTGCCTGTAGGATTGTTGTTAGGAACACTTTTTACGTTTGATAAATTGACGAAAGATTCTGAGCTTACCGTCTTGCGAGGAATTGGTTTGTCTTTTTGGCGTATTGTTTATCCAATAATTATTTTAAGTATATTTGTTTCTGTTTTGTGCTTTTCTTTGTACAACACTTTGATTCCATACAGTGAAAAGAAAATTAATTATTTGAAACACGAAAAGTATGAAACCCATTTTATTTATTCTGTAAAAGAACAAAATAGTGATAAGCTCAAAAAAATTATTATTGTTCCAAAATATTCAAACGACCAGATTTCAACACCGTTGGTTTTGAATTTTGATTCTACACAATATACTGATACAAGTGTTTTGAGTAGTATTATGCAGGCTCAATATGCGGTTTATTCAAAAGACCAGTGGGTTATTCATCATGTAAAAAATTATGAATTAGGTCGTGATGGTGTTTTTAAAAATATTAGTAATGTAGATAGTGTAAAAGTTCTTGATGGCGATAGAGCTAATACTGCTTTTAAAATTATGTCTTATTCTACAAAGCGTGACAGAGAACTCAATAATACGGAGATAACTGAATATATTGGAATGTTAAAAAGCGAAAGTTTGAAAGACGAGTATCGCTTTATGCTCAATAAATATTTGCAAAGATATTTCCACTCTGCGATTTGTGTGCTTTTTGCAGTTTTGGGTTGTTTGCTAGGATTTAGTAAGCCTAGAGAGCAAAAATTAGTCAACTTTGTAATAGGAATTGGTATTGTTTTTGCTTACTATATAACTCTGCCGTTTTTTGACATGTGTGCAGAAAAAGGTATATTGAGTCCAATTATTACATCTGCTATTCAACCTGTAGCGATATTAATTGCAATATTTGTATTCAAGAAAATGAAAGACTTGTAATTCATTGTTGCCATTAGTATTTGTGATTAGAAATGAATAAGACTCTATGAAATAGGAGTTATTTATGAAAAAAATTAAGGCAATTTTATTTTTGTTTTGTATTGCAAGTATTTTTTGTGCATTTAAATATGTACCACCTTGCACAGGTTGTAAACATATTGAAGTAAGCCATGATAATGGTATTTATGTTTTTCGTATACCAGTAGATGGTTATTACAAATTAACGCCTTTTGTTTCTGAAAATCTTGTTTATAACAAAGATGTTTTTAAGAAAACAAATGCAGAATTGGTTGTTAATGCTGGGTATTTTGATGCTAAAAATCAGCAAACGAGATCGTATGTTGTTATAGACAACAATCTTGCTCCTGACCCAGAATTGAACAAAAATCTAGTTGAGAATGAAAAATTCAAACCTTATATTAACAAAATTTTAAATCGTACTGACTTTAGGGTTTTGGA
>JAZSES010000162.1:0-25415 GCA_045531805.1 Candidatus Limenecus sp.
GGGAAAACAGGAACAGCCCAAAGGGGTGGTCGTACTAACGGACTTTTCATCGGTTATGCACCTGCTCAAAACCCTGAAATCGCCTTTTGTGCAGTAATAGAAGGCGGTGCGTCTGGAAATCAGGCGGCTACGGTTATAAAAATGATTTTACAAAAGTTGCTGTAAAAATTAAGACGGTTCAAACTAATTTAGAAAAAATGGTTTATGAAACTGCGGCTTTCTATTATGATAGTTCTCAGCGTATTTATGTAGTATCATTTGATATAAATAATTACAATGGTATTAAATATAATAATAATTATTATATTAAAGCAACTGGTAAATTCAATAGTAATCAAAATTATTATTCCAAAAATAATTTAAATCATTTTACTAAGGTTACAAATTTAACTGAGAAACAATATAATAATGGAGATTACTACGTTATTCATACTAAGGCGTTTGTGCCCTAGATAGGACAATATTATAAAATTCAAATTGCTTTAATATCCTCAACAGGTATTGTAGGATATTATTCAACCGTTGGAGTGGCTAAATATACAGCTGAACCAGCAGTATACATTAAAGATAGAGAAAATAATGGTGAGGAAGTTAAATTTCACACTTATCAATATACTGGCGTATATTCTCAAGAGGGCGGAGATGCTACTGAAAAAGTTTATTCATATTGTTTTAATTTATATGATGAACAAAATAAATTAGTGGCAACTAGTGGAGAATTAATACATCACAATGAAGAAGATGGAGCTTTTGAGTCCACAGATATTTGGACAGTACGTAAGAACCTAGATCCTAATGTGCAGTATGAAATTGAATATATCGTTACTACTGTTAATGGTTTAACTAGGGATAGTGGTCGTTATGTTATTATTGAATGTAGTACTGCGACACCAAATACTCATGCTCAGCTTTCCGCAGTCAATCATTATGATGATGGTTATATTGAATTAACTTTAATTGGAGATAAAAGTGGTAGTATTGTAAATGGTCGTTTTATTTTAATGAGAGCATCATCTAAAGACCTTTATGATAGCTGGTATGAACTTACTAATTTTGACTTATCACAGTATGACAGTAATAGTAATAAATTGCTTTGTCGAGATTATACTGTTGAACAAGGTATTTTTTATAGATATGCCATTAGAGCATATACTCCGAATGGTTTATTTTCTGATAGACAAATGAATAAAGAAGGTCCCGTTCAATGTGATTTTGAAGATGCTTTTTTATATGATGGAGAAAGACAACTAAAAATTCGTTTCAATCCAAAAGTAAGTAGTTTCAAATCCACCATTTTAGAAAGCAAGACTGATACCATTGGCGGTAAATATCCTTTCATTTTCCGCAATGGAAATGTTGAATACAAAGAATTTGGAATCTCAGGCTTAATTTCTTTATTGGGTGATGAAAATAATGAATTCCTTTCTAATTTACCTGCCACAGATAATGAAGTGCGTGAAGATTTTGGACATTGGTTAACCACAGATAATATCCGTAAAGAGCGTGAATTCAAAATGCTTGTTCTCTCTTGGCTAACCAATGGTAAGCCTAAAATTTTCCGTTCACCTACAGAAGGTAATTTTATTGTTAGATTAATGAATACTTCACTATCTCCTAATGACCAATTAAGTCGAATGTTACATACTTTTAATTGTACTGCATATGAAATTGCTGAATATAATTTTGATAATTTGAAAGAATATAACTTTGCAGTTGAAGATTATACTGAAACTCGTACTATGAAGATCAATCAAATTACCATTTTAGATAAAGATGTTGCAACAACTCCAGTTGAACCAGCGGTTTATTGCTCTGTATCTGGAGAACCTTTTACTGTTATTCATTATATGTTAAAGGGTAAAAGCGATATTTATGAAGTTGTATTAGGTTTTACTGGAATGTATCAATTCCCAGAAAGTGTTCTAATGGAAACTCCATTAACTTCATTGACTATTCCTAATACTAATAAAGCGGGTAATGTTGTAAATGAATATTTTGATAATGTTACTATGACTTACGGCTATTATGATGATACCGCATATAGCTTTAGTGTTATTGATAGCATTAACTTATCTGACCAAATTATCCAATTAGTTGGCAAGGGATCAACTGTTAATTTAATTGAAGATTTGGAAGATATTAGATTAGCTACTGGTGCATTCCCGTATATTCGAGTTCAACCCCGTGATGTTGTAAAGATTTTACAAGTCGGTAGTAATTTCTATTATAATAATAGTAACGACCAAGTGTATAATTTGAATCCAAATTTGCTCTATTATATTTATCAAAATAATTTCAATGAAGCAAATAGAACAGATTATTATTTAGATGGTCAAGATGGTATTGCCAGTGTATCAAAGCGTAAGTTAATTAAAGATATTAACTATGATTTTAGAATGACTGGTATGAAAGAAGGCCAAGTAATTGATTTCAATGGACAAGGAGCTACTTCTGGACGCTATGATGCCTTAACTGGTATTAGCAGCTTAGATGAACTGTACGCTGGCAATGGCTTAATTCTAGACGTAATTTATCAGCGTCGAGAGTATGTTTATATTGTTGAAGTTAACGGTCCTTATTTTGATATCCGTGTATCTAGTGCAAAATCTGCTTGGTTGGCAGAGGTGGCCGCATATGAAAATTTAGTCGCAATAAATGCTTCAATCGCACAATTGAATGCTCAAAAAGAAAAAGTTGATTAGGTTTATGAAACTTATTTATATTGGTTAGAACTAGCCTTAGAAGCAATAAAGGAGGAGTACGGAGTTGAATATGCTATATGATAAAGACTTCTTATTGAAGTTAGACAAAAGTAAAAATAAAACTATTTATGCTCGTATTACTGCTTTAAAGTTTGATGAAACTCCAGTGGAATGGATTGAAGGACGTGTGACCCAGGGCTCCATAAATATTGATGGAGCTTCTGCGGTCCGCCGCACTTGCTCTTTAACAATGGTTGCACAAAATTTTGATTATAATTCTTATTATTGGGGATTAAATACTAAATTTAAATTACAAGTCGGTGTTTAGAATTTAGTAGACCCTGAAATGCCTAATATTATTTGGTTTGATTAGGGTATCTATTTAATTAGTTCTTTTAATACTTCTCATTCAACTTCTAATTTTACTATTTCAATCAATGGTAAAGACAAAATGTGTTTATTGAATGGTGAAGTTGGAGGAAATTTAGAATCTTCTGTTGATTTTGGCACTATCGAAGAAGAAGATAAAAATGGCATATGGACTATTAGAAAAATTCCCGTTCAAGAAATTATCCGTAATGCGGTTCATACTTATGCGGGTGAACCTTATTGGAATATTGTTATTAATGATTTGGAAACTTATGGCTTAGAACTTTTGGAATATCGCTATGACACTCCAATGTATCTATATCGTGACGCAGATCCAGATACGGGAATTTTTCATAATGTCATTATGGAGAATAAAACAACTAAGGTAAAAATAAATGGAGAAGATAAATTATTATCTGAAATTCCTCCAAGTCATTTAGATGTATTGGTAGATTCTTTAACCGGAGCAGAAACCAATCCAGAATATGTGTATTTTGCAGGTAAGCCATATATTTTTGCCAAGGTTGAATACGGTCAAACAGTTGGTTACCGCGTTACCGATTTAACTTATCCTGGAGATTTGATTGGAAACGTAGGAGAATCCATTACTTCCATTTTAGATAAAATTAAAAATATGTTAACCGAATTTGAATATTTTTATGATTTGGATGGAAGATTTGTGTTTCAAAAGAAAAAATCTTTTACTTCGACTATGTGGTCTCCATTAAAAAGCGATGATGATGGAAAGGGGTACGTGGATACTAGTCTTGCCTTATCTTCTGCAACAGCCTATACTTTTAGCGGTGGAGAATTAATTACTGCATTTAATAATAATCCTAATTTGTTAAATATGCGAAATGATTACTCAATTTGGGGCGAAAGAATGGGAGTGTCTGGGGCTGCAATTCCTGTACATATGCGATATGCAATTGATAAAAAACCTTTATCCTATCAGTAGATTTATTTTGATCCTATTGATAGAGATTATGCTGAGAATATTTATGTAATTGATCAATATAATTAGCGTTATGGAACTACTCTTGAAGCTAGACAAAAAGCCAATGCAAAACTGTTTACCGCAGACACAAGTGATTGGCGTGAAGTATTGTATCAAATGGCATTAGATTATTATAAGTATAACACTTTAGACAATTTTGAATTGTTAGTTGCACGATATAATCCTCAATATCCTACTGGATAGACTGGATATGAAAAATATTATATTGATTTATAGGGTTTTTGGCGTCAATTATATAATCCAGAATTACAAGGTAAAATTACAGAGACTTCTGGTAAATTAGAAATTGCTAAAAAGAATGTTGAAGATTTACAAGCTCAAATTTCAGCTTTATAGCAACAGATTAAAAATGATGATACCAATGTGTAGCTTCGCAAAGACTTAGCAAATTCTCAATAGAATTTACGTTCTGCTGAAATTGATGTAGATAATTTAACTATTAAATTGGAAAATTATAAAAAAGATATTGAGAATTATTATTATGAAGGCGATACTGATAGATTATATTATAATAAAAATATCTTTGAGCATCCTGAACTGCTTAACTTCTGGTTTGATTTTCTTGATACAGAAGGTGAATTACAAAATTTTAATGTTAAAAATGTTGGTTCTAGGTCAAAAGCTATCAATGATAATAATGTAAAGTCCATTTATTTTAGAGAAACTCCTGCAGTGGTTTTTACAGACAATTTAGCTAAAGAAAATCAGTTGTCAGGATATCGCTATATTCAAATTCCTAGCGAGTTAATGGATTCAATGTTTAGCATTAGCGCACAAGGCAAATCCGCAAAAGATAGATTAGATGAATTAATTTATCAACATGGATACTGCGTTGAGAGTGCTAGTATTACAGCAATTCCCGTTTATTATCTTGAACCAAATGTTCGTATCTACATTTATGATGGAGATACTGGTATTGATGGTGAATATGTTGTTAGTAAAATTACATTACCATTGGCTTATAATGGAACTATGTCTTTAACTGCGACGAAAGCCGCAGAAAATGTTTTATAAGGAGGCTGGATAAATGAAAAAGATTATGCAGTTTCGTTTTGAAGGGCGTGATAACGTCGATAATTATCCAGCTTTTCAAGACTATAATACAATGTTAACAGCCGGAAATATTTTTGATAACTATAAATTAGTTTCAAAACTCGGAATTCAAGGTCCTATTGGACTAAAATTTTATTTAAATAATGGACAATATCCAATCACAATTGGAAAAACTGGAATCTATGAATTGGATTTAGAAGGGCTAAATGGATGTATTAATCAAATTCGATTTGATTAGGCGGACATTACCACATTTTTTCCTGATGATAATATTGTTAATAGATTGTTGATTGATATTGTTTATGAGGGAGGCGCAAATGTATGAGTTTTTATGGTAATATTTTATATGAATTAACAAATGCGTTTGCTGAAATTATAGTTAAAAATAGTGGTAGAAATAGTTCTACCACTATTTCTCCATCTTCTGAGAATAGTGAGATTTCTGCAGTTGGTTTAGGAGGACGTTTTACTTTAGATTCTGGTAATAGATGGATTCATTTATCTTCTGATTCCGACAATCAGACATGTACAATTTATCACAGTGGTCTTGATTCCAATAACAAGACATATTCTTTTACTACAATTGGTAATCCCAGTAGTGCAACAAATGCTATTGAGCTTATTCCAGGAGCTTATCTATCTGGCGAACAAGTTTATTATGATGAGGCTGGTCATGTGACTGGGTCTGAACGAGTAATCTATCAGTTACCCATTAGCGAGACTGAAGCTGAGTTGACTGAATTGCAAAAAAAAATGACTCAATTGGAAATTGATGAAGCCGCTTAGAATAAAAGTATTAAAGAGAATACTGATGGACTAGCTGATTTGAAATCAACTTATAATTCAACAATGGGCACTGTTCAAAAAGATTTGGATAATGTTGAAGCTTTAGTTGGTAATAAAATTTATATGGGTAATACCAGTATTACACAAGCGATTGGTCAGATTGAAGACATTAAAAATTTATCTTCTGGTAATACTAATAGTATAAGTAATGCGTTATCATATCTAAAAGGTGAAATTAATAATAGAGATAATACTATTAGTGACGTTTCGACTGCCAATCGATATGCAATGACTAAATTAATTGAACAGTTAGAAGCTCAACTCGGAATAGAAATAGATGAGTCAGTCCTTTGGCCGACATCATAATCTATTTTTTATTATATATAAGAATATAAAAGAAAGGGGAGAAATATATTGGCTAATTATGTAAAGTTTTTAAGAGGCACTCCAGCCGCTTATGAACGATTGCAATAGAAAAATAGTGATACTCTTTATTTTATTTATGAAGAAGATGAATCGACTGGTGTTTTATATCTAGGTTCAAAATTAATTGCTAGTTCTACTGGTAATGGTAATGAGACTGGAGTCGAATATTTATCTAAATTAAAAGATGTTTTAATTTCTGAAAATTTAGAAAATAGTTCTTTTTTGGTATATGATACTAAAGCTGCTGCTTGGGTAAATAAACCCATTGAGGATTTATTATTTGTTGGTGCAACAAATGAATCTTCTGGCTTGGCTGGTATGGTTCCTGCACCAGGAGTAAATCAAATTGATTTGTTTTTAAAGAGCGATGGTACATGGGCTAAACCCTCTATTAACCACACTATTTTAACTCTTGAAAATACTGACCAATCTGTGCATACAGATATGATTATTGAAGCCACTGACGGCTTAGAAAGCGTATCTGGTGATATTGTTATTATTAAAGATTTAATTGCTGAAAATAAGTGGCAATATACTGCATATATCTTTGATAATAATGAATGGCATGCCATGGATGGCAACTATAACGCAGAAAATGTTTATTTCGATGAAGATTTAATTACAACCACAGCAGTTGGCAATATTACTTTAACTGATGGCCAAGCAACTATTGCAGCCGCAGGTAAAAACTTAAAACAAGTGTTTGAAACTATCTTTGTAAAAGAAGAAAATCCAAAAACTACTAAGCCAAGTATTAATTTAACTTTCAGTAACGCTAAAGCGTATGAAGTTGGCACTCAAGTAGCGCCCACTTATACTGCAACTTTTAATAGTGGTAAGTATAGCTATAATGCAAGTACTGGAGTAGTTGTAAATAGTTGGGAAGTAACCAATAGTAATGGAGACGCGTTAACCACTGATAAAGGTAGTTTTAGCTTAATTACTATTACAGACGATACTTCTTATACCGTCACCGCAAAAGCTAATTATAGCGATGGTATCATTCCTTCTACTAATTTAGGTAATGATTATGTTGATGGACAGATTTTAGCTAGTTCTACTTCTTCTACTAAGGGTCCTATGACTGGTTATCGTAAAACCTTCTATGGAACATTAGAAGCAAAAGAAGAAGCAATGGATTCTAATGATATTAGAGGATTAAGTTCTACTGACAAAGGTTCTGTGAATGGAGACTCTATTTTAGTAAATATTCCAGTAGGAGCCTTGCGAGTAGTATTTGCTTATCCTGCTAGTCTAAATGATTTAAGTTCTGTTACTGATACCAATGGTTTAGGAGCAGAAATTTTATCAGGTTTCAATATGACCACTATTGACGTTAAAGGTTATAATGGATATGAGGCAAAGTCATATAAGGTTTATTATATTGATTATGCTAACCCAAATGATACCGCGAATTCTTACACATTTACTATTTCAGAGGAGGGTTAATGAATGGCGTTAAATTTTGGTAAATTAAACTTTAGCGTTAGCTTTAACCCCACTTCCGCATTCCCTCTAGATGCGAGAAGTTATTTTGAGAGTTATGCTGACGCTGTTGCGGCAGCCGCTTTGGCAGTCCCCGCAGGTAGCACAGATGCAGTGTATTATTATGGTCAAACCCTAGTTGTTGTAGAAAATAGTCAAGCTAGTTTCTATATTATTCAACCTGATAATACTTTAAGTAGTATTGCTGGTGCTACCAATATTTCAGTTAATCCTAATCACTTCATTTATGATAGTGAAGGAAATTTAAGTTTAAAAGGCTTTGATACGGCCGCACTCGGCTAGGTAATGTCTATTGGTCCCAATGGTACAATTATTTGGTCTGATGTCTATACTAAACTTGAAACTGATAGTCAAATTGAGAAAGCTGTAGCTGCAGCTGCTCATTTAAAGAGAGTTATTGTAAACTCTGAAGATGATATTGATGCCTTTGCAGACAATGCAGATCAATATATTTATATGGTACCTTCTGGTTTAGAAGATGATTCTAATAAGTATTATGAATATATGGTACTTATTCTTACTGATACCGATGGAGTAGAAACTCGCATTGTTGAACAAGTGGGTTCTTGGGATGTTGATTTAAGTAATTATGTTACTCAGACTCAATTTGTTGATTTAAAAGCGATTGTTGATACGAAGGTTACTAATGTTGAAGGTTATCGTTTAATGAGTGAGGAAGAAGGCCAAAAGTTAGCTGGTCTTGAAAATAGTTTAGTAAAGTCAGTCGATGAAGTTAATTTTGAAGTTTCTTAGGCTGGTAAATTATCTTTAAAAGACTTATCAATTAATAAAGTTACTAATTTAGATGCTATTTTAAATCAGGGTCAAGCGACTGAAGGCGGCTACTTTTTAATTACTCAAACTGATAGAAATAAATTAAATGCTTTAATTATTGGAGATAATGGATTAGAAATCTCTGGTACTGTTAATGCTTCTAACGTTAAAGAGCTTGATGCTTGGATTACTCAAAATAAGAGTGCGGTTGATGGCTTATCAGAAAATAACTTTACTGATGAGTTAAAGGCGAAATTAGAACAAGCAATTACTGAATAGTATATTACTACCACTGATGAAAATTTCACCGTTGCTTCTGGAAGATTATCATTAAATAGTTTACCGATTTCTAAAGTTACTAATCTACAATCTCTATTAGATGCTAAAGCAAATCAAGATGAATTTATTGCTTTGGTTGGTCGAGTTGGTACCAATGAAACTGATATTAAAGCCCTATATGAATATTTGACTTGGGGCGAATTAACTTAATTTAAGGGAGGATAATAGATTATGGCATTATTAAACTTTAAATATGGTAAACATAGTAATTTGCCTAAGTGGAGCTCAAATTCAGTTGGTACTGTATTTGTAACTACTGATGAGCAAGCAATGCATATTGATTTGCCAGATGGCCGTGTGGTTATTAGTCAAATTATTAATGTTGCTAGTGTTACTGATTGGCAGAACATGAAGCCACCTTATAGCACTCAAGCTTTTTATTACATTGTTGATGCTAATGCTTTGTTAAAATATACTGGAAATGGCACTGTTCATACTTGGACATAGATTAATAGTACTGCTGATGTAGAAAAAGCTATTAATGATTTAACTGTCATTGTAGGTACTAAAGATGCTGATGGCAAATGGACTGAGGGCAGTTTAGGTGCTACTGTAGCCAGTCATTCTACTGATATTACTAATATTAAGTCTGATATTCAGGACTTAAAAGATAAAGATGATGCGCTTGAAAAGGCTATTCAAGACGTGGCCAGTGATGTAACTGATGTTGAAAATTTAGTATATAACTTAGATAAAGTCGTTGGCTATGCTGGTGCATTTGATACTGACAATGCTGCCCTAGAAAAAATCAATGCTGGTGAAGTTTGTTTAGTAGGCGGAGTAATTAAGCTATGCAGTGTCGACGATGCCGGTGTTAAAACTCTATCTACTTATAACACTGTTATTACTGAAATTGAAATCTTAAAGAAAACTGTAGAAGATTTATCTGATACCAGTGCTGACGAAACTGATTTAATTGAGTTACAGAATCGTGTAAAAGCTCTTGAAGACTGGAAAGCATTATTGGTTGTAGAAATTGGTACACCTGCCAAAGGTAATACTGCCGCAACCGGAATGTATGCTTTAATTGCAGCTGCTCAAGCGAAGGCTGATGGTGCTGATGCTACTGCTAACCAAGCCTTAGCTGATGCTAAGAAAGCCAATGATGCAATTGGCGTTCCTTCTAGTGATAGCGTAGATGCAACTGGTCTATATGCAAAGATTGAAAAGAATGCTGCTGATATTGTTACTAATGCTGGCGATATTGAGACCAATGCCGAAGATATTGACAAGTTAGAAAAGAGAGCTAGCGACTTAGAGAGTGCAGTTGGTAGCCCTGCAAAGAATGGCGCAGCCGCAACTGGATTGCATTTATCTGTTGCAAATGCTCAAAAGGCTGCTGATGATGCCCAGGCTGATGCTGATAAAGCTAATGAAGCTATTGGTAACGATGGTGCTGATGGACAACCCAAGACTGGATTAAATCTTGCCGTTTCTACCAATGCTACTAATATCGCTGATGAAATTGACCGTGCTAAAATCGCAGAGCAGAAAAATGCTGATGACATCGCTGCATTGCGTAAAGAAGTTATGGAAGACATTCAGACTGCTGATGCAATGGTCTTCAAAGATGTTGTTAGCAGTGAAGTTGAGTTAACCAGCAAAGAAGCTACTGCTTAGATTGGTCATACTTATAAAGCATCTGCTGAATTTGAAATTGATGGAATTAAAGTTCATATTGGTGACTTGCTAATTGCTACTGGTGATGAAAATGAGGAAACTGGTTTCATCACAAGCGTTGTTTGGAAGCACGTTCCTTCTGGTTATGTTGCTGATTACAATCCTGCTATTGAAGTAGCAGAAGATGTAGTTGGTGACAATGAAGTTGTTCTTGCTTTAAGTTCTGGTGTTGCCAAGGATGAAGCATTGTTAGCTAATCGCGGCGACTTAGGTAAGATTAAGTTTGCGGCCGCAGAAGGTAGTGCTTTGACTGTGTCTGCTGATGCTGGCAAGGTTACTTTCAGTATGGTCTGGGAAAGTTTTGACCCTGCTGAGTAATTTGGTCAGTTGTCAATAAACGTTAAATAAACTTTCTCAATAAACTGTAGAGAAGGATAAATTTAAGGGAGATTATCCTTATGGGATAGTCTCCCTTTTTTTGTTACTTATTATGATAGAAAGGAGATTATAAATGTCAACATTATATACTACTAATACAAATGAATGTAGATTTAATCCCGTTCAATGTACATGGGAAAAATTTGAGACTCTTCGTGCCCAAGAAGGCTATGTATATTTTGTCACTGACAAGAAAAAGCTGTTCTTAGGTAAGAATAATCAGATGATTCCTATGTGTGCTTCTTCTGGTATTTTCTATGGAAGAAAGCCTGTTGAATATGACAATAGTGGTAATAAGCCTGACCCAAAAGTAACTTTTGTTTTCAGCCTAGATGAAACTGTAAGTGAAATCGAAGGGCCCGATAAGCCTGAATTAGATGACCTAATTTTAAATGTTGGTACTTCCGAATTCGAGGATGGGTGCTTCTACCGCGTAGTTAATGTTGCTGAAGATTCTATCGAAACTACTCGTCTAACTTTGCAAGGTACTGGCGGAGGCGGCGGCAGTTCTTCCGGTGGTTCTTCTGCGAACTTTAGTATTACTGTTGTTGGTACAACTTCCAAAGCATATTCTTCAACTGCTGCTACCATGCCCATTACGTTTAAAGGTTATTATAACGGCACAGAAGAAAATAGAATTGCGCAAGTTAAGTTTACCAAAAGAGGCGACACTGAACCTTTCTACATTTATACAGAGAAAGAGTTGCCATTTAATGAAAATAACACCTTAGATTTAATTCCTTATAAGGCTTTGTTTGGTAGTACAAGAACTACTGTAACAGTTGCAGTTCAGGATTTGTATGGTAATGAACGTTCTACTAACTTTACAGTACAGATTGTTGAGCTTTCTTTGAAGGCTTCTAAGGATGAGCTGTTATATTCCATGGAAACAAATTATCTATATGAATGTACTTTAGCTGGTGCTACAAGTGGCGTTTCTAGTAAATAGATTACTTATACTTTCTATGATGAAGATAATTTAATCACTCCCCGTTTGACTATCACTGAAGATTTGGATATAAGTCATGAGGGTAGCACACAAAAACTTTTGAACTTATCCACTCTGCCTCATGGAGTATATGTATTAAAAGTTCTTGCTAGTGCAGTTATTGGTAGTTCTAATACTACTTTATACAGCAATGAATTAACTCATAAAATTGGTCGTTTTGATACCTCTTCTACTGGTAATCCTTTATTATTAATTAAAGTACCTGATGTAACAGAACAATACACAAATATTCCTGTTCATTATTTATTGGTTACTACAGAAAGTAATAAAGAATATCATTTAAGTATTAACTTAGATGGTGTAGAAAAGACAGAATTGGCTATCTCTTCAAATGTTATAAGTTCTTATCCTCTGTATTTTGAAGAAAAGGGTACTTATACTTTACTATGCTCTGTTATTGAATTGGCATTATCTTATTCTCAATATTTAAATATTGTTGCTTATACTGGTAATCTGCCTATTATTGACCCAACTCGTGGTGACTTAATGTTATATTTAAATCCAAGAGGTAAGTCAAATGATGCAACAGACCGCGATGAGTGGAAAGATTATAATGGATTATATACTGCCAATTTAAGAAACTTGCACTATGGACAAGTTAATGGTTGGATGATGGATAGTGAAGGTACAAGCTATTTGAAGTTATCATCTGGTGCTTCTTTAGAGTTGCCTGATTTTAAACCTTTCGTATATGACCCAACTAAAGTTAGCAGTGCAGATAGTCGTATGGGTTATGGTATGACTATCGAGATTGACTTTTAGGTCAGCGGCGTTTTGGACTTCGATGAAGACATTATTAAGTGTTATTCAACTGACTTGGCTGGAACTACTATTCCCGTTGGTTTTAGAGTTCTAGGTGATAAAGTTCAATTCTTTAACAGTCGTTTGAATAATGGTTTTGACTCTGACGGTAATCCTTTGGGTGCCTTAATGTCCTTGAACTTAGTTGAAGGTAAACGCACTCGGGTAAGTTTCGTCTTAGAGCCTAACACAGGAAAAATTGAATTCCCAATGTGTTATGCTTATTTGGATGGTAAACTATCTGCCGCCAAGATTTACGAAAGCAATGACAGTTTTAAAGATTCTAATAATCCTGCTTATTTGAATATTAGCGCTGAAAATGCTGAAGTAAAGATTTATGGTATTAGATTCTATAGTAGTGCTTTAGCAGATAAGATGATTTTAAATAACTTTACTGCTTCTTTACCAACTCTGGAAGAGAAACAAAAGCGTTTTGATTCTAATAACGTATTTAATGCTAATAACAAAATCGATTACAACCTAGTTGCCGCAGAAGATTATGATTTAGGCATTCCCTATATGAAAATCACTGGTGGTTGGGCTACTGAGAAAGAGTCTAAATGGCAATTAAAAGGTCAGGCCAATGCAAATGCAGGTCTACCCACAGGAAAGAAAGATTACCGTTTAATTGACGTTGAAGTTAAATATCCAAAATATACCCAAGCAGAAATTGATGCCGGTCAAGCTTATTTCCTAAATTATAATGATTATAAATTCGTAAATAAGTTTGCAAGCGGAAAAACTATGGCTACTGCTTATGGCGAGAAGCCAAGCAACGGTGGTGCAATTATGTATGCTCAGGGTACTTCTTCTATGGAATATCCTGTTAAGAACTTGCGCTTGCGCTTTAAGAATGAAAGCGATTATTATAGAGTGCGTCCAGATATTGAAAAAGTTGAAATCATTTGTATGAAGGCTGACTACATGGAATCTTCTGGTTCTCACAATACTGGTGCCGCAAACTTCGTTGACGCTCTATATACAGGTGTAAACATCGAGACTCCTGGCCAAGAGCATTTCGGCGGAGATGGAAAAGATACTATTGTTACTTGTATTAAGGGACATCCTTGTTTGATTTTCTATTCTGCAAGTGGTGAGCCTGGTACTTATGAGTACATTGGTAAATATAACTTAAACTTAGATAAAGCTACTCCAGAACCTTTTGGATTTAAACAAGATGGCGACTTTGGTTGTTTGGATGAAGGCAATAAGTATTATTTTGTTGAATACGACGAAGAGGGCAAATACGTTGGTAATGAAACAGAGAAAACTGTTCAAGCTGGCGAAAAAATTAATTCTATTCACTGCTTCGAATTCCTTGATAATGCTGTTGATGTATGTAACTTCTTACCAAAAGAAGGATATACTTATCGTGACACTTGGTACAATACTTTTACCAATAGTGATAATGATTCAGTTCCTGGATGGACTCTTGGCTTTGAATCTCGTTATCCTGAGGATAAAGTCGGTTATCACGACGCAGATTCATTATATCCTTTAGCTTCTTGGTTGGCTGAATTAAAAGTTAAGTATGATGAAGAGTTAGCCGCAGGTAAGAAACCTACTGATATTACTTATGAGTATGAATATACTTTAGCTACTGGATATCAAGACTATGTTGGTTATTATTATCAAGATGGTGATGGTAATTGGCAACTTGAAAATAATATTAGTAAGGATACTTTCCCTAGTCCTAACTCTAAATACTATACTAGAGCTGTTAAATCTAGCACTTTCTCTATGGTAAGTCTTGAGAGATTTAAGAGAGAATATGAGTGCTACTTAGATAAAGATTTCTTACTAACTTATTACTTAGTAACTGAAGCTTTGTTGATGGCAGACTCTCGTGTTAAGAATATGATGATTGCTACTTGGGGTAGAGAAAAGCGTAGTTATGTTCACTATGAGACTGGCGCAACTATTTATCCCGACCCATATGGTGATGGTAGCGGTACTTATATTTTCTATCCTATCTTCTATGATATGGATACTATGTTAGGTCTAGATAATACTGGTAAATATCGTTTCAATTATTATGATGAAGATACCAATGCTTCTGTCTTTAATGGACAAGAAGTATTGTGGAACTTTGTAAGAGATGCTTTGCCATCTGAATTAAAGACTTGGTATAGCAACTTGGAAGGAGCTTCTCTAAAAGCTGATGCTATTTTACCTTACTTCAACAATAATCAAGCTAATATGGCTAATGAAGCTTTCTATAATGGTGACGCACAGTACAAATATGTGGTTCCCGCAAGAGAAGGTTATCAAGACCATTTAAATGACAAGTTTATTGAGCCTGGCGTAGGACCTTTCCTATATGCACTACAAGGTGACCGCTCTCTAATGAGAGAATGGTTTATTACTAATAGAATTAAGTTTTTAAAGGGTAAATATAACAGTAATAGTTACCAGAATGGTGACCGAGTTGAATTCCGTTGGTACTATCCAACAGGTAAGGAAGACGAGTTTACTGTTAATGGAGTAAACCATGGTTCTACTGTAACAGCAGTTCCTCCTAGTGGAAAATTCAATTTTACCTCTTTGAAAACTGGCTATGCTGGTGTTAAGCTAGGTGCTAATGGTAATACCTATAATGAAAGATTTGATGGCGAGCAGACTAAAGAAATTGACTTGAATGAAGCAAAGAACGCGAACGGTACTGAAGCTTATCTATTGGGCATCAGTAATTTAACTGATTTGGGTGACTTGTCTAACAAGTATATGCAGAAATTCATTATCTCTAGTGATGATTGTCGTCTGAAGACTTTGACTCTTGGAAGTCCTAAGAAGGATTATTTCAATCCCTATTTAACAGATTCTAAGATTGGTATTACAAGTTGTACTTATTTGGAAGAGTTTAACTTACAGAATTGTAGCTCTTATAAAGAAGTTATGGATTTCAGCAAGTGCCCTGCTATTCGTAAAGTACTGTTAACAGGTAGTAGTACTACTGGTGTATCTTTACCAGTGAATGGTGTTCTTGATGAGTTAAGACTTCCAACAACTACAACTCAAATTAAAATTATTTCTCATCCTAACTTGCGTGATGACTGGGTGGATGAAGAAGGTAATCCACACGGTTTTTCTCTTGGAACTTATGACTATGGTACTGCTTCTGAGATTGGTAAGGGTAATGGATATGTAAATGATTTCTCTAAGATTACTGAATTGTATATTGTTGATACTCCTATTAACACTTATCCAATGGTAATTCAGTCTGATAAGACTTTGACAAGCTATTATTTACAAGGAATTAATTGGACAATTACTGAAGCAAATGAAATGTACTGCAAGTTAAATAAGAAAGATTTCGAAGCTGGTAAGAGTTATTATGAATATGTTAATGGTTCTTATGTATAGGTGGCAATGGAATCTTGGCCTGCAGACGATAATATTTATAAGAAAGTATCTATGATGGATGGTAATAATATTGTTGCTATTCCTGTATTAGATTATCTTGCTACTAAGACCATTTTGGCAGGTAATAATACTGGTGAGGCATTAACTGGTACGATTACTATTAATGTTAGCGGCTCTGCGGATGAATTAGCACTATATCAAAAGTATAATGCAATGTATCCTAATGTTACTTTCAAATATGGCAATAACGTTACTGTAACTAATGCTATTAGAGTAAGTTTCTATCGCGTAGATAAAGATACTTTAGGAAGTAATTCTATCTCTGGTATTGAGCCTTATTTCACCACTTTAACTGCTCCTAATACTAAAACTATTAGTGAGTTAATTGGAAATAATTTAGCTACTCCAACAAAGCCTGCAACTTCTACAAAAGTATATTCATTTACTGGTAGATGGCATGATTGGACAGATAAGACTGTTTATTATCAGGATGGTTATTATAGTGAATCTACTGCTCCTGATGCAACTAAATTATTCTCTAAGTTTAAACCACAGAACAATGATATGTTGTTAGTGCCAGAATTTAGAGAGTCAACTCGTATTTATAATGTTAATTTCTATGATTGGAATTATACTTTTGGAGCTGACCCAATATTTAGTTTTGAATGTAAATTTGAAGATTGGCTAAAAGATTACGGTAAAAATGATGCTCGTCTATATTATGTATATAGACCTTCTGATGAAGAAATCTTGTTAACCAATGAGAATCACCGCTACAGTTTTAAAGGTTGGCAAAATGAATCTGATTTCAATAATAATGTAAAGAATCCTGAGTTAATTGATATTGAGAAAACTCAAATCAGAAGTGACTTAAACTTCTTTGCTTATTATGAAGTTGAAGATGCGGCTTTAGTTCCTTCTCCAGAAGTACTATTTAATTGTAAGGCAGAAAAAGTAACTGTCGCAGGCAAAGAATTTAGTAATATTTACACTCTATCATTGAAGGATGAATATCGTTCAATTATTGGTGGTAAGATTACTTTACCATCTACTTATAATGGAACTCCTATTATGGCAGTCGCTAAGTTTAATAGTGTTGTTGAGCTAACTGATATTTATGTATTGGAAAATGCACAATATAAATATATCACTGATAATGCTTTCAACTACAATAGAAAATTACAATCAGTCCATTTACCTATTACAATGACTATGATTGGCGGTTCTGCTTTCTATGAAGATAGCGCCTTAGAACATTTCTATTGGAACAATAGTCCTATTACTAGAATTGGCGATTCTGCTTTTGCAGAAACAGAGGTTTTAAGAATAGATAGTTTGCCACCTACTCTAGAATATGTTGGTATTCGTGCTTTCTTAAATGCTGGTCCAAATGTAACTATTTCTACTTTACCTGATAATCTAAATAAGATTCCTACTCAGTGCTTTATGGGATGTCCTAACATCACTGTTTCTACATTCCCTGCGAGAGATGCTGCTTGTTCTATTGGATATTCTGCTTTCCAAAACGGTGGTACAGGAGTAACAACTATTCGTATTGAGTCTCCTTGGACTTTAGAGACTGAGGGATAGGCTAATGCTCGCCCCTTCTTTAATGGCTATAAGAGTGTAACTTCTGTTTTAGTATATGCAGATTTTGCTGCAAACTATATTACAGATGGAGTGCTTGATACTGAGGCTATTTCTAAGGCATTGTTCGAAGAAATTAGAACTAATTGTACTTTCCAGCAAATTACTGAATAAGGAGGAAATGAAGTATGGTAAAAACTAAGATATATAGATATCTTGGCCGAAATGGAACCATTACATCACCAATTCTTTTAGAAAAAGTAGAGCCAATTGCAATGTTGGTTCTAAAAGCTTCTGAAGGCAAACTTTTAACCGATGGCAATATTAAAGTCAAGGAAAGAATGATTTTTGCTGACGAGCTTGAGAATTGGTCTGAAATTGATGAATAATTTCTGGCTATAAAAATAAATTTAGGAGAGGTTCTTATGAACCACTCCTTTAAATCAAAAAATTAGAAAGGATGGAATATAACGTGATTGTATCTGTAAATTCAATTAATGACACTTCAAGCACAGTGGATAAGTATAATAAACTGTTTGCAACAGCTTATCAGGCTATCACTACAGCTATTGACAAAGGGCTTTTGCCTGCAAATAGCTTAAAGGTAACTCACGAAGATAATATGTTCCACAGTCTGGATGAATATTATGCTCACTTAGAGACTTTATATACTCTAGATCCTGTATATGTTATGTTACCCCTAGATGAGACTCCTTTTACCATTGATGCAAATAAGAGAAGTATTACCAATCCTAAAATCACTGTACTACAGCGCGACCAGCATTCTGAAATGATTACTTTTGTAATTGACAGATATTTTGATTTCAAGGACTTAGATACTGTTGAATATATTTATGCTCAATGGACTTTACCTGATGGTAAGACTGAAGGCGCCACTAGAATTACTTTTAAAGACACTGTATTTCCCGGTAACGGAAAATTACGTTTGGGATGGCTTTTAGATGATGAAGTCACTTCTCAAAAGGGTGTTGTAAAGTTCTCTGTTCGTTTCTTTGACACTGATACTGTAACCGATAAAGATGGAAACCCTAAGACTATTGTAGTTTATAGCTTCAATACTTTAACTTCTACTTTAAATATTAGTGAATCTTTACAGCCTTATATTAATGAAGGTGCTGCAGTTAATGATCCAATGGGCGAAGGTTTGTTCAGAAAAGCTATTATTAATAGTCAAATTCGTGGCGAAAATATGCCTATTCCTATTGGTCCTCGTTTCGATGAGCCTGGCCAGAATTTGAATCGATATGAGTCTTTAACTACTGATGGTACTGACACTTTAACTATGTGGGCTCAAGCCTATAGTACTGATACTGGTGCCTTAAATTATGAGTGGTGGTATAAACCTGCTGAAGATAATGAAGAATTAGGCTTTAATTCTAATACTTGGTATCCTTATAATGAAGGATATGTTTTAGCTAGTGAATATGCTGAAGGAGCCTCTTATTATACTAAAAATATTAGTGGTGAATATGTACCTGCTACGGTAACTAAAGAAACCTTCTCTGCTGAAAAGCACTATGTTAATTTACCTGGATTTAGCAAGTATGGTGGTTCTGTAAATTTATATCAAGGCTGGAGAGTTGTTTTGAATGAAAAAGGCGAAACTGAAGCTGGCCAAAAGTATTATACAGACGAGGACTGTACTCTAGCTGCCACTTTCAGTGATTTTGTGCCTGGCGCAGTCTTGTATGAGAGATATACTACTTATACTGTTCCTGCGAATAAATCTGACGGAACTGTTGTGGCTGTAACTGGTCAATATAAGGTAGTTGCTACTAATACTATTGCTCCAAATGAATCTAGACCTGTTTCTAGTACTATTTGTTATTTAGTTAGTCCTGCTGACATTACATTTAAAGTTGATTTGAATTCTCGTGAAATTTTTGCTGTTGATAAGGATGGTAATGATTTAGAGAAGAAATTAACTGTTACTCCCAATGAAGACACTACTTTAAATGCTAATAGAACCTTTACTTGGAATCGTTTCAAGACTGAGCCTGTATATGATGAAGATGGTATCTTGATTTCTGTTCCTGATGAATCTACTGGTCCATTACCTTCTTCTTCTGGTGAAGGCAATGATATTGTATATGGTCGTGAATATAAGACCACTAAGCCAGGTTGGTACCAGGCTATTGTTTCTTCTACTTTAAACAGAGAAACTAAGAGTGCTGAAAGTACTATGTGTAAGTTAACTTCTTTACCTGCTACTCCTTCTAAAGTTATTGATGGAGCAACTCAAGTTCTAACTATGACTTATGGAAGTAACGCTAACGCACAAGCCAAGGATAATGGCGTTCCTGTTTATATGGCTTCTTTGGGCGCTGAAGTTATCTTAGATCTGGATATGAATTTAGCCGTTCCAGAGGGGTTAGATGCTAAATTATTTAGTGAAGGTTATAGTTATGCTTGGATGGTTCAAGAGGGTAAGGATAAGAGTTCTAGATATTTAAGTGAAAAAGATATCGGTGAAGGTAAGATTATTGTAGATGGTTTTAACACTAGAGCTTTGAAAGTTCGTTGTGTCGAAGATGGCGTACAATATGTTTATCGTTGTGTTGTAACTAATACTTTGAATGGCAAGACTGCTTCTTGTAAACCTGAGCAAGCATTGTCTTACATTGTACAATAATTATTGCTAAAAAGGAGGATTAATTTATGTCTTCTATTGCTGAACAAGATTTTTTATCACAGCTATATTTAATTCAAAGTCAAAATCCTCCTTCATTAGTTCTTTTCCCCGAAACAAAAAGAATTTATGATGTTGATTTAGACACTCGTGAGATTATCGGCCCAGAAATCTTGAGTGTTTCACGTGACCACAAGTCAGAAACTATTTACTTTAGAGTAGATAGATTCCGCAATTATATGGACTTATCTAATACTACTTGTATTATTGAGTATGTAACACCAGATAAAAAAGTTCATGTTTATCCAGTTCCTTTTTATGATGTTTTAACTGAAAAGGCAAACCAAAAAATGATTTTCCCCTGGTGTATTGATGGAGCTGCCACTTCTTTATCTGGCATTGTAAGTTATTCCATTCAATTCTTTATTGTAGAAGAAAAGGCGGAAGAATATAGATATATTTATAACTTAGGAACTGGGGTTACGTAGGGTGAAGTTCTGTATGGCTTAGATGTGTCTCAAATAAGTAATGATTTTGACATTAGTACCGATAATTTTCTATTTCTTTTAAACGAAATTAATAAGATTAATCGAGATGGAGTTTATTGGGACATTTTAGATGATTGATTTTTTAGCCCGACTAAATTAATTTTTAGTCGGGCTATTTTTTATTTTTAGGCCAAATTATTATAATAAAATAATTAAAAATTTTATTATAAATAACAGAAATTTTAAAAAAGGAGGAAGAAAAAAGGATGCAGTCATTATAGTTTTTATTTGGTAAAAATTTAAATGATGCTAAATTAGAAATTAAGCCTGGAAAGATTTATTTAGATTTAGCAACTAATGAGCTTTATTATGATGATCCATCTGGAATAGATGTTGAAAAACATAATAAAATTATTGATACTGCGACTTTAATTTATAATATTACTGAAACAGTAACTTTTCCTTCTATAAGTGGCGAAGATGATGATATTCCTGGAGGTTCTGGACATTTACCAGGTTCTCCCACTTCTGTACTTGGTGTAGCAGTTCTTGGAACAATGATACTTGGAAATGCATGAAAGGAGTGTAAAAAATGCCTGAACAAATTCAAAAGGGTTGGCTTCATACAAGAGAAGGAAATAAATTTGCACCAACAACTTTAATTGAAAACGTTTATACTAGAAGCGGATTTCCTTATGATGATTAGGTAAGAAAATATTTCACTTCTTTAGAAACACAAAATACTACTCAATTTACTGATATTGAAGATAGTTTAAGAGTATAGTCTAACCATATTTCTAACTTATAGAATATAGTTATAAATAATTATAATGAGATTCTTGATAAGTTAAAGAATTTTCAAGATGCGGATGATGGTACTTTTTGGATTACTGACAAAGAAGGAAATGTAATTGCCTATATTAATAATGAAGGATTACACGTTATTGATATTAAAATTAAAAGTGGCAAGACAATGTCTGAAATCGAGACAGATGTTAAGGACTTGCAAACCAAAAACGCTGATAAAGAAAGTCGTTTGAAGAGTGTTGAAAATCAAATTCATGCTCTTGGAAATATCATGTAGTTTATTGGTGCTGTTGATACTTTACCAACCAATATTACAGATTATCAAAATGGTGATGTTATTGTAGTAACATCTACTGGTAAAGAATACGTATTAAGTGAAGAACAATGGGTTGAATTAGGTGATACAAGTGCTGAATTGGATGCAATTGAACATTTATACGCCATTGTTGGAAATCCTGACACTATTGAAAGTACGCATGAAGAACGATTAGATTTATTAGAAACCAATTTGGCAGAAGAAGCCAATACTCGCGATGAAGCTGACAAGATGATTAATCAGACCCTAGAATCATTACAAGATAATGTAAATTGGGTTGATGACGATAATAAATTATTTATTATTGATTAGAACAATAAAGTGATTGCGTATTTTGACGAATGTGGATTAACTATTTATAATATTGTTATTCAAAGTGGTCAAAATAAAAAAGATTTGCAAGTTAATGGTATATATTTTTCTGATAAAGAAAGTGTTACTATTAATTGGATTACTTAAAATGAAAGGAGATTAAAATATATGTGGTTTAAATTAGCAGGTGCTACTTTTGAAAATAATCTTGGTACCATGGAATCTATTTCAAAATCTTATTTAATGAATTATTCTAATTTAACTGGTCTTTCCGCATCTCCTCATAGAGTTAGTTTTACTGATAATAATAAGACTCCTAACGCGAACATTGTTTTTACAGTAAAAGATGGATATGTATTAAAAAAAGATACTGTTGTAACTGCTTCTGGCGGAGCAGTTGCTCAATATACTGCAACTCAAGATTTGAGTGCTGGAGATAGTTTTACAATATCACTTACAGGAATTTCTAGTACCGTAACCTTCTCCGGGGCTGCAGAATTAATTTTATAAAATGTTCCGGATTAAGAAAAAGGAGGTTGAAAAATGGCTGTAATCAATACTGGTTGGTTAATTGATTTTAATGATATAAAATTTGCGCCTAAGACTTTATTTAGTCAAGTTTATGTTGATAATCCAAAAACTGGAGCTATGACTGATTTAAATTCTTATTTTACTACATTTTTATAGGAATTAGATGCTAGAAAACTTCAAGTAAAATTAGATTCTGATAATTCAGTAGATTTTAAAAATCCAGAAGCAATTGGTGTAACTGGAATTTTAGATGTTCCCAATGGTGGCACTGGTTTAAATACAATTATTCAACACTCTTTATTAATAGGTAATGAAGAAGAAGCATTAACTTTATTACCTTCTGCCGCAGGTTTTTTAGTATCTAAACAAGATGGTACGGCTCCATTATATAGTGGTATTAAAGGAGCTTGGGCAAACTTAGATTCTGAAAATGAAGGACCAACTTTTTACGTTTATTTTGATGGCGATGAAACATCTACTCGTTATAATATGGAAAAAATTCCTCTTGCGAGTGCCAAAGCGGCCGGTGTAGTTAGCACAGGCTCGCAAACATTTGAGGGTGGTAAAATTTTTAAAGCAACTGCCGCCTTTGAAGAAGATGTTGGTATTTCTGGCAAATTGGATGTTGCTAATGGAGTAGAAATTGCAAATGGCCTACAAATTGCTTCTGGGTATATTAGTGGAGTTATAAATCCTGTGAACGATGACCATGCTGCAAATAAAGTATACGTTGATGCTGTATAGTCAAATTTAAATGATTTATCTAATAATGTTATTGGTGGAACAAATGATTCTGGATTAACTCATAATACTCGCCTAAATAGATTAGAAACACGAATGACTGAGGCTGAAAGTGATTTCGATACTTTAAACTCTTATTTAGGTGGATACACCGATGAGAGCACTAAGACCTTTTTTATTTTAGATAAAGATAATCAAGCAATTGCTTATTTTAATAATGAAGGTTTAACAGTTACTGAAGTGTGTCTAAATGGTAGTAATAACACCTATAAAAATATAAGATTAAGTTCTTATTTTGCAAAAGTCGATTAGCTAGAAACTGATAGAGCAATTATTTATAATATCTTGGGTGAAGAGTCAGTGACTGAAGGAAATGATCATAAAACGAGACTTGATACACATGATACAAATATAACAGATATTAATAATTTAGATTTGCATGTAAATTTAGCAAGTGATAATTCTATAAAATTACAAGCAGCTAGTACAACAAATAAAATTGGCGTTGATGGTATATTACCAATTAAACATGGAGGTACTGGTATTGGCACTGAACCAACTCCTGGTGGCATAATTTATGGAGCTAGCGCTAGTGCTTTTGCTTGTACTTCCGCAGGCACACAAGGACAAGTTTTATAGTCTAATGTAGATAAAGCGCCAACTTGGATTACTGCTACAGATGCAGCAACCGGTAGCACTATTATGAAACGTGATAGTTCAGGAAATGTTAGTGCTACAATTTTTAAAGGTGTTCATGAAGGTAATATCCAAGGAGTAGTTGAAACTAACGCCGAAGATAGTTATAGTTTATTATTTATTTAGACTGGCGGCAGTGCTGCAGAAAGCACAAATTCTTATACTCGAAGAGTGAATAAAGATTTATCAATTGCTTTAAAAGAAGGTACTACCAGTACAGTAGGATTAGTAAATTTAAAGCTTGGAAATAATATTGCTTCTGGCAATGATAAAAATAAAAGAGGCATTTTAACTCTTTATGGAACTAGCCAATATTATACTACCATTTAGACAGCAGTTTCCGAAACAAATAAAACAATTACAATACCAAATTATACTGGTAATATGTTAATTTCTGCTACAAGTGCTTAGGATTCAACTGTAAGTGGTGGTACTAATTATAAAATTCCTTTTTATATAAATGATAATAAAAGAGTTGGTTATAATTCTGGACTTCGATATAATACTAAAATAGGTACGACTAGTGATTTAGGTCAAAGTAAACTTTATTTAGGTAATTCTACTAAGGAAGGTAGCGACGACAATAAATTTGGCGCTTTGGTTTTATATTCAAGTGGTACTAGTTGTTAGACTTTAAGAGCATATCGCTATAGTACAAATAGTACAGAAACAGAAGCTTAGAATCGGACAACTTATTTGCGAGATTATGGAAATACAGCTTACCTAGCCGCGACAACAACAAGAAATGCTGTTGGTAGTGAAACATTACCAGTTTATGTCAATACTTCTGGAGTACTTACCGCTTGTACAGCCGGAGATATTTTTAGTGAGTTTAGCTCTACTGCAGGAACCTCTGGAGAGACTTTAAAAATTGTTGTTGCTGGACAAAGCAGGACACTTACTCTTGATGCAGCATCTACTGATTAGGGCGGTATTGTAACAACTGGTGAACAAACTTTTGCGGGATTAAAAATTTTTAATGACAATATTACAGTCGCTTCTGCAATTAACTGTACAAGAGCAGATAAACCGGGTTATCTCTTATTTGCAAATAAAATATGTTTTATTCCAGATGGAAAAGAA
>JAZSES010000235.1:0-8559 GCA_045531805.1 Candidatus Limenecus sp.
ATAGTGAATACTTTAATTAATCTAACCTTATTTATATAAAGTATTTTTTTTTATAAAAATTGCTTAAATATTATTGAATTTTAATATGATAGATGTGACTAGATTGTTGTCTGTTCATTTTTCTTTTTGGTGCTATGCAAAAAGGGAAAATGAATCAAAAAAGAAAAACAAGCTATTCAAAAGAGCTTTTAAAGTAAGAAAACGAAATTTTCACCACAATTCGTGCTGTAAAATTTCATTATCTTACTTAAAAATCTCTAACCCATAAGCTTCGCCTAACAGGAGCAAAGCTCCTGTGTTACCACTTCGTTGTTTAGGTTTTGTATTTTTACATAATAACTATTATTCTTACTCTTTACAGTGTGCTACAAATGTAGTATAATAAATTTCTTGATTGAGGTTGGTTATGATACATTCAGTTTCTATGTTTAATAATTTGTATTCACAAAAAAAACAAGAGTTTGTGAAACGTCGCTATGATGAAATCTATGCACATGAACTTGCTCATAAGTCTGCAGCTGGAGAGTATGGCGGAGCTATTGTTATTGAAAAAGATAGCAATGGTGTCCCAGTTGGGGGACATGTTGCAATACAAATGCCAACTTTGGATAAAAAAAATCCAGACAAAACTATTAAACATGCGGATACAGTAATTAAGGCCGCAATGGCCCCAGCTGATCCATCCTCACAAGATTATAAAGTGGCAGCTGAAGCAAGAGCTGTTCGTTCTCAAGCATTGGCCATAAAGTCAGATCCTAGAGTTGGTAAAAAGCTTGATTATCAAGCCTAGGCTATTTAATAATTTTGCTTTTATTTTATTAAACTATCTGAAAAATTTTTCGAGAAAAATTCGTGATAAGAAGAACTCTGTTTTATGTTGACTAGATGTCAGGTCAAAATAGAGACTCTGGCGTAACAAAGGTTAGTAATTGTGACATTAGATTATATTTTTATTTTATGTCTCTTGTTTTTTTTAAATTGTTTTTTCGGATAACTTAATATATTGTAATTAAATTTTTGAAAATTAATCTTATTTTATCTATAATCGAAAGTGAAATAATAGAAAAGGTTAGTAACATGGCAGAAAATAAATTACCATCAGGAGTTGGCAAAAAGATTGTTCAAGCTTTGAAAAAACAGCAAGCTACAATTGAAATTCAGGCTATTCCTGATCCTGTTCAAGAACATACAGCTTTTGCTAGTGAAACGATAGCTCCTGTTAATGTTCAGGAAAATGAGATTATTACGGATAATATTAGTTTGGATGAAGAATTTCCAGAATTTGCTGTTGAAGACAATTCTGAAGAAAATTTTGATATGTTTGAAGAAGTTTCTGCTCAAGAACAACAAGAAGAATTTTCTTCTGAATTTGATGATAGTTTTGGTATGAGCTTTGATGAAGATATAGATGTTGCTGCATTTGATGAAAATGAAGATTATTCTTCTCAATCTATTAAAGGCGCAACTGTACCGCAATCACATCAAAAATCTTATGCTGTACCAGCTAATGTTGCAGTTTTGAAAAGATTGATTATGCAATTGCCACAAGGTGTTACAAAACAAACAGGTGCTCAAATTATTCGTCAAACTATGGAAGCGTTGGGTATTTCAATGGGCAGTGTATTGAAAGAAGCACAACAGGGGCAAGATAGTTTAACAGCTTCTGCAAAAGCTTGTTTGTCTACAATTGCTGAGTACAAAAATAATATCAGAAGCTTGGAAAAACAAGTACAAGATTATAAAAAACAGGCAATTGCTCTTAATGATTTGATTAATTTGTTTTTAATGACAGATAAACGCTAATATAAAATTAGAAATAAAAAAGAACCTCTATTATAGAGGTTCTTTTTTGCATATATTTTTTTAGTTGTTTGCTGGACAAGTTTTCATACTAGTATCTTTCAACCAAGGCATTTTACCATGCTGTATTGCATAACTTACGCAACCCCAAGTTGAATTTTTGTCATTCAACCCGTCGTTCAAAGGAAATACACCAGTGTCATTTACAACAAAACCTAGTACATCACAGCCAACTCTGTTTGGTGATGATTTTCCATTTGTGTCAACGTGGATTACACCAAAAGCGCCTTGTGCATTTTGGTATCCGTATACATACCATACCATATTGTCAGCTGTTCTCCACCATTTAGGTCCTACGCCCCAAGACCCACCATTCAACAACGGAGTACTCCAACTTTCATCTTGCGGTGTACCTCCCATAATTTCTCTATACATTTTATTAATGTCGCCAGAATTTTGACTTCTTTCATCGTTGTTGGAGCCAGCACCCCAATTCCACCATCTGGCTTCACCGTATTTTGCTTCAAGCTGTTGAGTTGCGTGGGTTGCAGTTGCAAACGCTTTTCTAGCTAGTGAGACAAGTTGTTGTTCATCGGCATGAGATTTCAATGAAGGTACGCACAATGCTCCTACAACACCAATTATGACCATAGCAAGTAGGGCTTCTGGTAATGAGAAAGCTCGTGAGTTATTTTTCTGTATCATATAAACAACCTTTTAAAACAATAACTAAGCGTTGAGTGTTGATAATAGAGCATTACTTTTTTCAATAATTTCGTCTCTATATTGCATTACCACACTCATTTCTAGTCCCAATTGTTCTTTTACAATTTCCTCATCATAAACTTCTGGTTCATCGTGAGAGATTTTGTTCGCCAAATATGCTAAAGTACTAACCTGTGGCATTGAAGATGACATAGGGTCGTGGTGATATTTTATACAATTTGCAAGAAGAACAGAAAGTTTCCATTTTTTTGCAAGTAGGAAGCCAAGATCAGCGTGATTTGTTTCAAACATTTCATTTTCAGCTTCGATTACATCTTGGCCGTTTTTAACCATTGTATTAACTTTTTGACAAGTAGGCATATCTGCAATGTTCAACAAAATTTTACCAATGTCATGCAAGAAGCCAATTGTAAATGCATCTCCTGGATCGACACAATCAACTTTTTTTGCTAAATATTCAGCAGCAACACCACAACGTAAAGAGTGTTTCCACATGTCACGACCACCTTGAGAAGTAAGCATTGGTTTCATCGCAACAGCAATAATTATATTTCTTGTTTGTGTCATACCTAGCAAGGCAAGAGCTTTGTTTACTGAGGTAATTTCTTGTGCAAATCCATAATAAGCTGAGTTGACAAGCTTCAATACTTGTGACGTTAAAGCTTGGTCATATGACATAATATCAGCTAGTTCGCTAGTGCCAGAATTATCATTTTTTATAATACCAAGAGCTTTTACAATGATATTAGGCATTGCAGGAAGCTCTTTAATCTGATCGAGTAACTTTGTTGAATCTAAACTCATAATACTATACCTGTAAATGTTTCTTTATTGACAATAAACTACCGCCGGCACTGAACCCTACCGCTATAATAAATAATACCAGTATTACTATATTATTTGCAAGTACTGGTGCAGGTACCGCGAAAAATTCATGAACTTTTAGGAGCATGTTGTGCATGCCATTTAACGGAAATAATGCCAAAAATGCACCTACAAATCCATATATTGCACCTTGTAGGATTAATGGGATTTTAATATACCAATTACTAACTCCCATAAGGCGCATAATCTCAATCTCTTCTTTTCTGGATTGAATTACGAGATGAATTGTGTTGTTAATGATGGTTATAGTCAGCATTGCTACTAACACTACAACAACGACTGTAATTGTATGCACTATATTGTTAAACATTTGCATTTTTTTTGCGATATCTTGTGCATAATTTAAATCTTCTACACCTTTGTATTTTTTTATGGTGTTAAAAACAACTGTAATATTTTCAGGCTTGTCTACTTTTACGTGCAAAGTATCTGGTAATGGGTTATCCATGTTTGCAACTTCTAATTCGCGTTTAAGGTCTTCCCAAGATTTTTCTTTTGGGATAATTTTTACCCTTTCGACGTGTTTAACCTGTTTTATTTCTTTTGCAACTTCAGAAGTATTTGCATCAGATTTTATATAAACAGATATTTCAAGCACATTTCCTAATTCTTGTACAAAAGAATTCATTGACAATGTAGTTCTAAATAACGAACCAAAAATTGCCAAAATTGCGGCTATAGTTGTTATAATAGCAAGATTTATCCAACCTGTTCTTTTTATGCCATTGATGGTTTCAAGCGAAATTCTGTAGATAATTCTTAACTCTTTGAGCCAGTCTTTTGGGATATGTGCTTTTACTTTCTTTTTTATGATACTTTTTGTTGTTTCTGTCATATTTTTCTCACAGCTTTTTTATTCGTAGGTTCCTGCTTGAACATCTCTGATAATTTGTCCATTTTCAAGAGTAAGCACTCTTTTTCTGAAATAATTTACCATAGTGTGATCGTGTGTTGAAACTAGTACTGTAATACCTTTTTGGTTAATTTGTTCAAGGATTTGCATAATTTCCATCGAGTTTTTGGGATCCAAGTTGCCTGTTGGTTCATCAGCAATTAGCAATGGTGGCCCATTTACGATTGCTCTCGCAATTGAAACTCTTTGTTGTTCACCACCAGAAAGTTCTGTTGGTTTCGCTTTCATCTTGTCAACAAGTCCAACAACTTTTAAAGCACCTGTAACACGAGCTTCAATTTCTTTAGAACTCATTCCTAATGTTCTAATTACATAAGCGCAATTGTCATATATGCTTTGGTTTTGTAGAAGTTTGTAGTCTTGAAAAACAATTCCCATACATCTTCTAAGATTTGGTACTTTTTCTGACGGCAAATTTGCTATATTTATACCACCTATCATTACACTACCTGATGTTGGTGTTTCTTCTTTGTATAAAAGCTTCATCAAAGTTGATTTTCCAGCACCTGATGAACCCGTAATGAACACAAACTCACCTGACATGATGTCTAGATTTACGTTACGTAGCGCATAATTATTATTTTTATATTTTTTTGTTACGCCTCTAAGTTGGATCATATTTTCTTAACCTAGTTTTTCTCGTATCGCTTCTATTATAACTTGAATAAGGAACAAAGGCAAAGTTGGAAATATCCTTTTAAATCTTGATGGTTCTTTTAATGTTCTGTATAACCATTCAAGTCCCATTTTTTGCCATATTATTGGTGCTCTTTTTGTCATACCTGACCAAACATCAAAACTTCCACCAACACCAATAAAGATAGTTGTTGGCATATTTTCTTTTAACTTGGAAATAAACAATTCCTGTTTTGGTGCACCCAAAGCTACAAACACAACTCTGGGATCAATTGCTTGGATTTCTTGTTCAATGATGTTCTCTTCTTCTTTACCAAAGTAACCGTTTCTAATATACGTAATGTTTAAGCTTTTAAATTCTTCTTGCAAGTTTTTTGCTGCTTTTTGTACAACTTCTTCTTTTGCACCCAAAAGACCAATAGAATAACCTTCTAGCTCGCACAATGAGATAAGTTTTTTTGAAAATTCAATACCAGGGATATTTTCTTGGCTAATACCTTTTATTTTGAGCGCAATTTTTATACCGACGCCATCAGGTATAATTAAATCAGCTTCGTTCAAAACTCTACCAAAATCATCATTTTTCTTGCCCAATTCAATCATCTCTGGGTTTATAGTGACAATTTGCATACCTTTGTTTTCTTGAAGTTGTTGATTTGTATATTGCGTAGCAGTTTCAAAATCAAAAAGGTCAACATCAAAACCAAGTACGCTAGTTTTTTTTCTTTGTATACATTCCATAGTTAATTTTATATTCCAATCATTTTTTCGCCATTTTGTGATGACAGATAAATTTTGCTTTTTGCAAAATAAGTCTTTTTCTATTCTATATAAATATTTCTTTTGTTGCAAATTTATCTTTTAAATTGTTTTTTTTCTGTCTATAATGAGAGCAAATAATAGTTTAAATAGAAAAGGATGTGTTATGCAAGCAAGAAGAGCTGCTCGTGAATTAGCTTTAATTTTATTTTCACAATTTGATAAAAAAATTACACAATATAATCAGACTGAATTTGAAGATATTATTTTGAAATCAGTTAGAACTTTGACAAACAATTCTATTGATGAATTAAAAACATCAGTTGGTGCAATAAACGCAATGAAAGAATTTGTTGATAATTATGAAGCTGATAGCCCAATTAATTTGCAAAGACCTTTGCACGCGAGCAATATTCCTGTAGCATTACCAATGACTTCTGATTTGAGTGGTAGACTAGATGAACTTCTAGGCATTTGTGAAAAAGTTGTACTAGCTCTTGAAATTGCAGAAATGACCGCACTTGAACATACTGGTGATGTTAAAAACTATGTTGTTCAATTGGCTACAACGTACAAAGAACACTCAGAAGAAATTGATTCTTTTATCAAAAAATTTGCACACGGTTGGGATATCGATAGATTGGTAAAAATTGATAAGGATATCTTACGTATCTCTATTGCTGAGTTGATTTTCATTGAAGGTGTTCCAGTAAAAGTTGTTATTGATGAAGCTCTTGAGCTTGCTAAAAAATATTCTACTGATGATTCTGCATCATTTATCAATGGTATTTTGGGCAAGGTTGTTGAAGAGAAAAAAGCTAGAGCAAAAGAAAAAGCATAATAGATGTTCGATTTTTTTAAGAAGAAATTAGAAAATAAAAACACTGAACCTGAGAATAATACTGAGGTTCAAGGGGTTGAAGAAAAATCTGAAAAAAAGGGATTTTTTTCTTTAACTTTTGAAAATCTAAAGAAAACTTTGGAAAAAACCAGTGAGTCTTTAGTTGGCAATATTGTCCAAAAAATAGAACAAGAAGAAGAATTTGATGAATTTATTCTTGATGATATGGAAGAGCTACTGATTAAGGCTGATTTAGGCGTTAATACGGCATCTTCTATTGTTGACAAACTGCGTAAGCACAACAACAAGAAACCATCACAAGTTAGAGAGTATTTACAAAATGAATTTTCTAAAATACTAGATAATGCTGGTAGTAATGTTTTGAATTTTCAAGAGAATTCTTTAAATTTATATTTTATTGTAGGCGTAAACGGTGCAGGAAAAACCACACTTATAGGCAAGCTCGCACATCGTTTTAAATTGCAAGGTAAAAAAGTTCTTGTTGCGGCAGGTGACACATTCAGAGCTGCAGCAGAAGAACAGTTGAATATATGGAGTGAACGTGCTGGTGCTGATATTGTTCGCAATGATGGTGCTGATCCTGCATCTGTTGTTTATGATGCTATCCAAAAAGCTAAAAATGAAAATTATGATGTAATTTTGATTGATACGGCTGGCAGATTACAAAACAAGTTCAATTTAATGCAAGAGCTTGCAAAAATTAAATCTGTTATTGATAAAAATGCACCAGAATCTTTGCGTGAATCCATTTTGGTATTAGACGCCAATACTGGACAAAACGGTCTTTCGCAAGCACAAGTGTTTACTGAGTGTGTAAATCTTTCTTGTGTTGCATTAACAAAACTCGATGGTTCAGCAAAAGGTGGTATCATAATTTCCATTGCAAAGGAAATGAATTTGCCAGTAAAACTCATCGGTGTTGGTGAAAAAATGGAAGATTTGAAAAACTTCGATTCAAAAGACTATGTGAATGCATTGTTTTCATAATTTTTGCATTTTATTTATAGGGAAATGAAAACGCTATCATCCTGAAACAAGTTCATTGGACAAATTGTCCGAGAAAAATTCGTGATAAGGAACAAAGTGACGTGAACGAATTTTTGGAGTGGCGTTTTGAAAAGGTGAGTAATTGCTGGCTGCGTTGAGCCGGCAGCAATTGCGACACTAGATTAGATGATTAAGCTTCTTTTGCCATTTCTTCAAACTTATCAGCAAGATCAAATCTTTCAAGTTCTTTTCTAATTTTATTTAGGCCTGATTGAATAATTCTAGAAATTCTTGATGGTGAAATATTAAAATCATCAGAAAGTTCTCTAAGTTTTTTGTCTTGGAAAAATTTTGCTTCAATCAAATCGTGTTCTCTTTGTGGTAATTTTTTCATTGCTTCTTTAATAGCATTACTCATCTCGTTGAACACAATCAATTCTTCTGGGGTTTTTGATTCATCTTTTATTTGTGTAGGATTTTCAGCATCAGCCATTTCATCAATTGAAAGAATTGTTTTATAAACAGCTTCTCTCAAATCGTTCATATCAGTTTGTGTAAGAACTTCTTTTTTTGTTTTTTGAGAATACCACTTGTAACGGCGGCGTACTTCATTTCTTATCGCCCATTTTATTGCTGTTGAAATATAAGAATTGTTGTATTTTGTAATATCAGAAGTTGAACACAAATGATGAACTACTTGTGTTCCTATGTTTACTAGTTCTGAAAAATCTATCAAATATGAAGAAGACAGTTTTTTAAATTCAATCTTCGCAATTGTTTCAATTAATTCCTGATAGTCTTTCAGACATTTTCTTATCGAAGCTTTTGTCGGAGTATTCAACTTTACCTGCTTTTTATTGCACACACTATATTATCTTTTACACCCTAATATTATTCTAAAGTAAAAATCTTATGCTGTGAATAGAATGTAAACTTTCTTAAAATTTATAAAACAAATCGTCAAAAAAAATTGCTCGCAAATTTTTATATT
>JAZSES010000278.1:0-10010 GCA_045531805.1 Candidatus Limenecus sp.
TCTACCTCTATTCAAAACTTGCCACAGGCAACTTTTGAACAGAGTTCTTCTTATCACGAATTTTTCTCGGACATTTTATAAGCAAAAAAATACGGACTTTGTGAAAAGTCCGTATTTTTAAAAAGTGATATTTACTTGCAACCGCAACAGTTCAAACCAGCTTGCTCTTTCAAAGTAGCAGCTTTATCTGTGTGTTCCCAAGGAACATCAATATCAGTACGTCCCATATGGCCATATGCAGCAAGTAATTGATAGAATTTGCCACCATTTTTAGCAGGCAAACCTCTCAAATCAAATTGTTTGATAATTGCAGCAGGTCTAAGGTCAAAGTTCTTTTGAACCAAAACTGAAATTTCATCATCAGAAATAACACCTGTACCAAATGTATCAACCATTACAGAAACAGGCTCTGCAACACCAATAGCATAACCGAGCTCAACTTCACATTTTTGAGCTAAGCCAGCTTTTACAATATTTTTAGCAACATAGCGTGTAGCATATGCAGCAGAACGGTCTACTTTTGTAGGATCTTTTCCAGAGAATGCTCCACCACCATGACGAGAATAACCACCATATGTATCTACAATGATTTTTCTACCTGTCAAACCAGCGTCACCTTGTGGACCACCAATTACAAATCTGCCTGATGGGTTAATTAAGTATTTTGTATTTTCATCAGGTTTAATTGCATCATTAGCAAAAACTGGTGAAATTACATTTTCCATCAAATCTTTTCTAATAATTTCTTGGATTTTTTTGTTATCTGTTTCACCATTAATTTCTGGATCATGTTGAGTTGAAATTACAACAGTATCAATTCTTGATGGTCTACCATCAACATATTCAACTGTAACTTGTGATTTACCATCTGGTCTAAGATAACTCAAAGTTCCATTTTTTCTAACTTGAGCAAGTCTGTATGCCAATCTATGAGCCAAACTAATTGGCAAAGGCATAAGTTCAGGAGTTTCATCACAAGCAAAACCAAACATAATACCTTGGTCACCAGCACCAACATCTTCTGTTTCACTAGCAGAAGTATCAACATTTTCAGTTCTTGCCTCTAAAGCTTTGTTTACGCCACCAGCAATATCTGTAGATTGCTCGTCAATAGAAGTTAAAACGGCGCAAGTCTTGTAATCAAATCCGCCACCTTCTTCACCTACGTATCCAATATTTTTAATAGTATTTCTTACTACTGCGGGAATATCCACGTAGCAGTCAGATGTAATTTCACCACAAACCAAAGCCATACCAGTAGTCACAGTAGTTTCTGCAGCTACTCTAGAACTTTTGTCTTTTGTAAGAAATTCATCCAAAATTGCGTCAGAAATTTGGTCACAAACTTTGTCTGGGTGACCTTCTGTAACAGATTCTGACGTAAAAAGAAATCTTTTTGATGTCATTTTGTAATGTTCCCTTTCATAATTCCTCTCGAATGACACTTCGAGTTAAGGACATGTTAAATCAAAGGGTATGGGGGGTCAATCAAAGCTTTACATAGCTTAATCAATTAAAATAGCTAAATATAGCGAGTTTTATGAATTCAAAAAATGTTAACTTTTGTTAATAATTCCGCAAAAGAAAAGCAATAATTTCAACAAAAAATACTTTATACATATACAAGGGATTAAAGGGATTATATTTTATAGGGAGAAAACACAATGGCAGTTGGACCAAGAGATTACATTGATCAGTTATTAGTTAAGAAATATGCAGATGAAAAAGTCGACAATCCTGAGATTGCAAAAATGGTAGAAGCCGACAAAATGCTGAGTGCAATGAATGATTATTCGAACATGGCAAGAAATATGATGCTATTAAACAACAAACTCATGAATGTTTGTGCATCATTAAACGCAAAAGCTGTCCAATACAAATGTTCGAGATTTGCTACCGCATAGAATAACTATGCCTAAATACCCCAATTATGCTAAAATTCGGGTATGAACAAAATTTTTCAAAACAAAAAGATATTACTCGCCTCACAATCTCCAAGGCGACACTCCCTTATCAAAAAACTTAATGTTGATTTTGATACGGTTAATCCCACCTTTGAAGAAAAACTAGAATCAAACATTTATACTGATGAAAAAATAAAATCCCTCTCTCTACAAAAAGCATTGTCTGTTCTGGAAAACAACGGAACAGACAAAAGTCCTTTAAAAAATTCTTTAATTATCAGCGCAGACACAGTCGTTGTCTTAGATAATACTATCCTAGGAAAACCAAAAGACGAACAAAATGCATATGAAATGCTTAGTTCTCTGAGTGGCAAAAAACACTTTGTCGTGACAGCCATAACTATTTTGGATACAAATACGAAAAATATTTTTAGTGACATTGTAAAAACATATGTCACATTTTGTGATTTATCAGAAGAACTAATTAAAAATTACATAAAAGAAAAAAAACCACTCGACAAAGCTGGTTCATACGGCATCCAAGAAATGGGGCCAGAATTTATAGCAAAAGTTGATGGTGATTTAGAAAATGTTATTGGTCTCCCAACAAAAGCATTAAAAGAATTGCTAATCAAAGCAGGATACATATTTTAAAAGACACAAAATAGTACAGACAAACGGTTTACTTTTGTAAAAAAAACATTAGACTGTACATGGAAAAATACACCCAAAAAAAAGGAGAGCTCCGATGTCATCACTACAAAACGGAAATGCTCTTTTGGCAAGTGCCTTGAGCGGACTTTCAAACACATACTCAATTCTTGCTCAAAACAGCAAAAATAAAAATGGACTAACAATTGAAGAAATAACAAACCCATCAACCACAGTTTTACAACAATTGGGTAATAATACTACATTTGCCCAGTTTCTATCATCAAACTTCGCCGCAATAGACAAAGATGGAGACGGTGCAATAAGTTCTACTGATATGAGTAATTTAACAAATAAATTATCAGAAAGAGGACTTTCATACCAAGAAATATGCCAACTTTGTTCAAGTAGCTTGGGCAGTTCTGACATGTTGACTAACGTTCTAACATATTTTAATCAAATAGATACAAATAAAGATGGCAGAGTAACAAATGCTGAAATCCAAGCTTTTAACATGAAATCGGAAGAAGAAAGACTAAAAACAGAATATCAAACATTCAAACCAAGCTCGATGAGCGTATTTTATGGAAACGAAGAGTCTGATGACACTCCATCAAGTCTGGTTGACAATCTTTATCCAAAAGATAAATCATAAAACACCAAAAACGCCTCTAGTAAGAGGCGTTTTAATTATCATAGTTATCAAAAATATAAATTATTTTACGTCATCTTTAATAATGATTAAATTATTAGTAATTTTCATTGCTGTTGTTGGCAATACTACATTGTTCAAGCCATTTGCAATACTAAGAACAGAACCAGCTTTTAAAACTACCTCTTCTCCTTGATACAAAAAAGTATAATCATCTTTTCTATCTGATCTGATAGTGATTTTGTCCATTACATTGTCCATTTTAAAATCCACCCCTTTTAACTAGTTAGATACGATACTTGTTTATTATAACAAAAAAGTATAGAATATTAATACTCTATACAGGTATTAATTTTGTTCCTACATTACTTACTATCGGGAGAGGCGACTCGAAAGTTTTGAAGTATACCTACCACGTTCATCGTGCCTGTAGGAAACGGATAGGCCAAGGCACTCACCCACCTGCGAGACTCGCAGGCAACAAAATCATGCTTGTATAGGGTTTTTTTTCATAAAATTTAGTGTCACAATTGCTCACTTTTAACTTTTTTCACAGTCTTCGATTTCGTGCAAAATGGCTTCACTACATAAACAAAATTCTTTTTATCACAGATTTTCGATATAAAAAAAACAGCCTCCCAAAAGGAAGACTGTTTTTATTTCTTAAGTTTTTACTACTTCATGTAAAGTACTTGTGTAGTAATCTGATCATCTGGCAATACTTTTTGTGGGTAAACAGCCAAAGTATAGATGTCATATACTTTACCAGTGCTGATAGTCAATCTGTTAGGACCTTTTCTACCATTTACGTCAACGTTAACTACTGCGCAAATATTTGAAGCAGCATTCATTAATTCTGGATCTTCACTAGCATTGCTACAAGAAGTATTTGCTGTGTGAGTAGCAGTTACGCCTGTAGTTTTGAAATACATACCGTCTGCAGTATAGAAACCATTACCATCTTTTGACATTACGTTAAGTCTTTTTGTCAAAAGTTCTTTGATGTTTGTGCCAGTGTAATCTGGGTCAGATGCATCAACGCCATCCAATGCATAGTTCATTGTGATAGCTTGGTTCAACATTGAAATACCTTTTTTCAATGCTGCTTTGTATTCTTGTTGAGCAGTACTTTGCATCAATGAAGGAATAGTCATTGCTGCAATTACACCGATAATCATCAATGTAACCAATACCTCTGCCAAAGTAAAACCGGATTTTTTGTTCATTTGTGGATCCTCTACTTTCTTATTTCCTCTTTACTCTTTGGTTTTCTTCCTATTTCTACCCAATAAGGCTATTTGCTTGTAAGTATAAAACATCAATCAAAAAAAAGCAATAGTACAAAAGTATAAGATTACGCAAAATAGAACTCAAACAAGGCTTTTAAGAAAATTCACAGCTGTATTATTTTTCGTATATAATTTACATATGAAAAATTATTCTTTTAAATATGATTTAATAGTTGTTGGCTCAGGTCATGCTGGATGCGAAGCGGTACTTTCTGCTGCAAAACTTGGGCTAAAATGTTTGCTGGTAACGTTAAATCTGGACAATATTGCACTCATGCCTTGCAACCCAGCGATTGGTGGCCCTGCAAAATCTTGCTTGGTTAGAGAAATCGATGCACTGGGTGGTGTTATGGCACAAGCCGCGGATGCTACTTACATACAGATGAAAACACTAAATGCATCTCGTGGTCCTGCAGTTAGAGCATTAAGGGCTCAATCTGACAAAAAAGAATATATTTCATACATGAGAAATATCATCGAAGCCAGTGACAACATTTCTATTAAACAAACAATGGCAACAGAATTACTAGTCGAAGATGGAAAAGTTACAGGCATAGTTGATGAATTTGGTCTTGTTTACAACGCCCCAACAGTAATTTTGACAACAGGTACGTCACTTGAAGGCAGATGTTTTATTGGATTACAGTCAGTGAGTGCTGGCAGAATGGGAGAAAGAGCTGCAACAGGACTTTCTAATTCATTACTATCTCATGGACTAACGTTGAAAAAACTAAAAACAGGTACACCAGCTAGAGTTGATTCGAGAACAATTGATTATTCAAAACTCACAGTTCAACCAGGGGATGATGAGTTAAAATTCTTTTCATTTGAACCTAATAGACCTGTGAGAAAACAATATCCTTGCTATCTGACGAGAACAACTGAAAAAACACATGAGATTATTAAAGCAAATCTTGATAAATCACCTATGTACTCAGGATTAATCCATGGCGTTGGCCCTAGGTATTGTCCTTCAATAGAAGACAAGGTTATAAGGTTTGCACATAATCCATCACACCATATATTTATTGAACCAGAAGGAAAAGATACTTACGAAATATATGTACAAGGATTTTCTACAAGTTTACCAGCTGATGTACAAATCCAGATGTTACATTCGCTTCCAGGGCTTGAAAATGTGCATATAATTAAACCCGCTTATGCAGTAGAGTATGATGCCGTACCTGCTTTACAACTAAGTCATTCTCTTATGACAAAGAAAATAAAAGGTCTGTTCTGTGCTGGACAAATCAATGGAACTAGTGGTTATGAAGAAGCTGCTGCACAAGGTCTTGTTGCTGGTATAAATGCATTTAATTACCTAAACAATTCTGAGATGTTAGAACTTTCAAGAAGCAACTCATATATCGGAACTCTTATCGATGACCTAGTAACAAAAGACATACAAGAGCCTTATCGTATGCTTACATCACGTTCTGAATATAGATTACTTTTAAGGCAAGATAATGCAGATGAAAGATTAACACCAATTGGATATAAAATTGGTCTTATCAGTGAAGAACGTTACCAAAGATTTTTGGATAAACAACAAAGAATTGAAGCTGAAATTGAAAGAATGAAAACAGAAAAAGTTTCTCTAACAGAAGAAGCCAAGGCTATCTTAGCAAAATATGGAGAGCCAATGGAAAAGGGTATGAAACTTGCAGAACTAATAAAACGACCAAATGTAGATTACAAAGTTCTGAAAGAATTGCACCAACCAACTGCTGAATTGAATTTGCCTGTTGAAATTTATGAAGAAGCAGAAATTAAATTAAAATATGATGGCTACATAAAACGTCAAAATCAACAAGTAGAAACACTGGATAAGCTTGAAAAAATTAAAATACCAGAAAATATAAACTACGACGAGCTTGTTCATATTTCTACAGAAACAAGAGAAAAACTGGCAAAAGTAAGACCAGCAACACTTGCTCAAGCATCAAGAATTGGTGGTGTAAAACCTGCTGACATTTCTGTTCTTATGGTTTTGCTTAACAAGTAAAATTCAAAATTGATGTTATGAAACTTTTTTGATGTAGAATTAATATACAATCACAAGAATATTGGAGAAAGATATGAGTACAAATAGTGAAGTAAGAGTTCGTATTGCGCCATCTCCAAGTGGCAATTTGCATGTTGGTACTGCAAGAACTGCATTGTTCAACTACCTTTTTGCAAAAAAACACGGTGGCAAATACGTTTTAAGAATAGAAGATACAGACCTTGATCGTTCTAGTCAGGCGTATATCGATAATATTTATGATAGTTTGAAAGCCTTGGGACTAAACTGGGATGAAGGTCCAGATGTAGGTGGGCAATATGGTCCTTACCAACAATCTGAGAGGTTTGATATTTATCCGAAATATGCTCAAAAACTTATTGAAGCAGGTTATGCTTATGAATGTTTCTGTACTCAAGAAGAGTTGGAAGCAGAAAAAGAAGAATCTATAAAAAACAAAAAAGCTCATATGTATTCAGGCAAATGCCGTAATTTGGGCGAAGAAGAAAAAGCTAAAGTTAGAGCAGAAGGAAGAAAACCATCTATTAGATTTAGAGTTCCAGAAGGTGAAACTGCATTTGATGATTTAGTAAAAGGTCATTTGCATTTTGACAATGCTTTAATTGGTGATTTTGTAATTATGAAATCAAATGGTACTCCAACATACAATTTTGCCGTTGTAATAGATGATATGGAAATGAAAATCTCTCATATTATTCGAGGAGAAGATCATATCTCAAATACTGCAAAACAAATTATGATTTATGAAGCGTTGGGTGCAAAAATTCCTGAATTTGGACACTTGGGAATGATTTTGGCACCAGATAGAAGTAAGCTTTCAAAAAGACACGGTGCAACTGCTGTTTCTGAGTTTGTAGAAAAAGGTTATCTAACAGAAGCTCTAGTAAACTTTGTTGCTTTATTGGGTTGGTCACCATCTGATGGACAAGAAATCAAAACTCTTGAAGAAATTGCTGCAGACTTTAGAATAGGTGAAGTTTCATCTTCAAATTCAATATTTGAATATGACAAACTCAACTGGATGAATGGTCAGTACATCAAAAAAATGGATTTGGCAAAACTTACTGAACTAGTAAAACCATATCTATCTTGCTATGACCTTAGTGAATATACAGAAGAACAACTACAAAGAATTGTGGCTATTACAAGAGAACCTATTACAATTCTTTCTGAGTTGACAAATGATACAAAATATTTCTTTGGCAAAGATGTTGAAGTTGAAGCAGATGTAAAAGAAAAAGTTCTAGATGGAGAAGCTGCAAAAAAAGTTCTTCCTTACATCTTGGAAAATGAACTCGACAAATGGGCATTCGATGATGAAGAAAAATTGCATGACCAACTTGGCGAGTTAAGAAACTACTTCAAAGAACAAGGTATTAAACCAAAAGAAACTATGTGGGCTATCAGAGCTGCTGTTACTGGTAGAACTCATGGTGCTGATATGGTTGCAGTATTGGTGCTTTTGGGTAAAGACAAAATTGCGTCAAGAATTAAAGCTGCGTTATAATGAAAATTTATCTTCAAAATAACAACAGTGATAAATTAATATTATTCTTTTGTGGATGGGGTATGGATGAAAATCCATTCTCCATCCTTAAAAGTAATTGCAATATTTTGTATATTTACGACTACACAACACCAGAATTTCCACATTTTGATTTTTCAAAATATAAAAACATCTCACTTTTAGCATTTTCTTATGGTGTATATGCTAGTGCAATAGCAAATTTACCTGATATAAGCATTGAAAAAAGTGTGGCCATAAATGGTACTCTAATTCCCGTTGATGACAAATATGGAGTTCCATTACGACAATTTGAATTGACAGAAAAAATGGATTCTCAAAGTGTTGTAAAATTCAGAGAACGATTATTTGGTGGAGAAAAAGCAAAGGAACACTTTGATATTTTTGAAAAAAACTTGCCACAACGTAGTGCTCAAAGTTGTACAGACGAATTAATCGGAATGAAAAAGTATGTTCCAATATTCCCCACACCTAGCAAAAATTTTGATAAAGTATACATTTCAAAATATGATAGATGTGTACCAACTAGAAATCAGTTGAATTTCTGGAAAAACTTAAAAAATTCAAATATAATTGAACTTGAATGCGGACATTTTCCGTTTTTTAACTACGATAGTATTGAAGAACTTTTATGATAAACAAAGAATTAGTAAAGCTAAGATTTACAAAAAGTACAACAACATACGATGAAAGTGCCATTATACAAAAAGAAATGGCTCAAAAACTCGTAGATAAAACTTTGCAAAATTGTGGAAATTCTTTTGAAAAAGTTTTTGAATTCGGCGCAGGTACAGGTTTTTTGTCAAAAAATATTCTAAATGAAATTTCTTTTGAAGAGTATTATGCAAATGATATTATTGAAGAATCTGAATACTGTATAAAAAATATTATCAACAATGCAAAATTTGTTCCTGGAGATATTGAAAAAATAAATATTGAAGAAAAGTTTGACCTAATTTTGTCAAATGCCGTTATGCAATGGATTGTTGATACTGATGAGTTATTGGACAAAATTAAAAATAATATAAATCCAGATGGATATTTTACTTTTACAACTTTTGGTGAACAAAATTATAAAGAAATTAAAGAAACAACAGGTGTTTCACTAAATTATCTAAAAACGGAAACATTAAAAGAAAAATGTTCAAAACATTTTGATATATTGTATTTTGATGAAAATATTCAATCTTTGTTTTTTGATACTCCACTTGATGTTTTAAAACATATTAAATATTCAGGAACAAATGGTATAAAAACACCAAACTGGACTGCATCAAAGCTAAAAGAATTTGAAAAATATTACAAAAAATCATTTAGTGTTGGGAATAAAGTAATACTAACTTACCATCCTATTTATGTCGTTTTAAAACCAAAACACAAATAGACTGCCAAATAGGCAGTCTATTTATTATTTATGTTATGTCAGTGTTACGCATAAAATGCGTTGTTCTAATCTTATTTATCAATAAAGCTATGCTGCTTTTTTAGGTAACCAACCTTTAACAGTTTCTACCGCTAAATGAGCATACTTGTTAACAAAATCACCAGCTACTGCAACTGCTTTTTTGCCATAGAATACAGCTTTTTCTTTCAAATTTGCATTTTCTGCCAATTTGCTTGTAACATCAAAGTTTTTAAACATATCAACTTTACCACGCAACAGGCCAACACCAGCGGTAATCACTGCAACTGCTGCCAAAGTTTTCAAAAACCAATGATTATTTTTCTTTTGCTTACCAGAATCAATTGGTGTACTAGCCACTTGAGCAGATGCTTGGTTTGAATATGTAGGCTTTTTCGAGATAGTAGACTGACTCATTGGGGTAATCGTTGAAAAATTCACTGACATAATAAACACTCCTTTTATTTACACTTACAACAATAGAAAACATGAAAACCTATTTTCTTGCTATTTGCATTAGCCATTCAGATAAATGTGAAACATTTTGTTACATTGTATCATATA
>JAZSES010000368.1:0-2284 GCA_045531805.1 Candidatus Limenecus sp.
AATGCTACTATTCAAGGTACTTGTCATTCTGTTATTGCTCAATTTTAAATCCATACCAGCCTCATAGAAAGATGGTGCCCTATTTGCGCAGATTCTTTCCAATGAAACTTCGGCAGAAATACTATAATAAAGAGTCAAATCTGGTTTTATAGCAAATCCATAAAGATTACGAACCCAGTTTTTGTCTACACCTCTAGCCACGTCTCTAGCAAAGGCCGTATAAACATATCTATCAGCAAGAACAATAAAACCAGCTTTCATAGCAGGAATAATAATTTGCTCCAATCTGTCAGCAAAATCCACGGCATGCAACAAACTAAAAGTTCTAGGACTCAGTAAATTTTTCTTCTTCGCCTTTTTAGTTGTACGAGAAATCAGGTCAGAAGAATTCCATTCAGTAAAAATAACATCTAAATTTTTTGATTTGAGCCAGTCACGCAACAATGCAAGCTGAGTTGACTTGCCTGAACCATCAATACCTTCTACACAAATCAGAGTGCCTGGTAAATCATGGAGGTTGTCTAATCGCATAAATAATTATTCTCTTATTAAATTACTCACTAAATAACTTTCACAATAATATCATACTTTTAATAATATTAAAATCTAAAAACATTCAATCTTTTTTTATTGATTTTTCACTAAATTTTGGTCATGATAAGTTTATGTTTAAACGTAATAATAAAAAAGAAACTCAGGTTAGACTAAATAAATTTATTGCATCATCAGGATTATGTTCAAGAAGGAAAGCCGACGAACTAATAACGTCTGGTGTTGTTAAAGTTAATGGACAAGTTGTAACTGAAATGGGCTTCTCTGTTAATTCTAAAGATAAGATAACCGTCAACAACAAACCGCTAAAAAAAATTAACTACACATACATAAAATACTACAAACCTGCTGGCTATATTACCACAATGAGTGATGAAAAAGGAAGAAAAACAATTTATGATATTCTTCCTCCAGAAGTAAAAGACCTTAAGCCTGTTGGCAGGTTGGATAAAGATTCGACAGGACTTTTAATTTTGACAAATGATGGAGATTTTATCAACAAAATGACACATCCATCAATAAAAATCCCCAAAGTCTATCGTGTTTGTGCCCAAGGAAAAATGAATATGCAACACCTTTTGCAACTAGCAAAAGGTATTGAAATCGAACCTGGCAAAATTGCTTATGCAGACTCTTCTATTATTGAATACGAAGGGAAAAACACTGTATTACAAATCGTTCTTTACCAAGGAATGAACAGACAGATTAGAAAAATGCTTGATTCAATCGGTTACCCTGTCATTTCACTAAAAAGAATTTCTCACGGTACAATAAATATTCAAGGGTTAAAAAAAGGTCAATTCAAATACCTCAAACCCAAAGAAGTCGAAGACTTACTCAAACAAATTAAAAGATTAGAAAAACAAATTCAAAAAGAAAACAACAACTAATGCAAATCTTTGTAACAGGAACAGATACAGATGTAGGAAAAACCGTTATTACAGCAGGCATAGCTGCCGTAATGCAATCTCTTGGTTACAAAGCTGGTGTTTACAAACCCTTCCAAACTGGTGCTGAAGAAAAAAATGGTTTCTTATATTCACCAGATTTGGCATATGTAAAACACATAGACAATTATATTGAAACAAGAAGTTCTTATCTTTTTGAAACACCAGCAGCCCCTTATGTTTCAGCACTAGCAGAAGGCATACAAATTAACCTTAGCAATATAACACACGATTTCCAATCACTAAAACAAAATTGCGAAGTCGTCTTGGTCGAAGGAGCGGGTGGTCTAATGGTTCCTGTCTGTGCAGGAAAAACAATGGCTGATATTGCAAAACTTATAGACACACCGTTGCTAATAGTTGCTAGGCCAGACCTAGGTACAATAAATCACACACTACTAACTATCAACTATGCAAAATCAGTTGGTATTGATATTGCAGGGGTAATTATAAACAAATTCCCAGAAGGTACAGATGATATAGCTATTAGAACTGTACCTCGTCTTCTTGAAGAATATACAGATGTTAACATTCTTGGAATTGTCCCATACATGCACTTTTTTGAGGCAACAAAACCGGGCGAAATAATAAACATATTACTAAACAGCGTTGATATTGAAAAAATTTTTAGAATCAAAATACCAAAGCTAAATTTAAGCCTATAATTTGTCCGAGAAAAATTCGTGATAAGGAACAAAGTGACGTGAACGAATTTTTGGAGTGGCGTTTTGAAAAGGTGAGTAATTGCTGGCTGCGTTGAGCCGGCAGCAATTGCGACACTAGAT
>JAZSES010000182.1:0-11998 GCA_045531805.1 Candidatus Limenecus sp.
ATTTGAAAAATTATACAAATGATTTATTATCTGTAATTGATGCTTATACTGAATATGACATGGATTTGAGCGATGAACATAGGGATAAAATTAAAAATTTGAAAGAAGAAGTTGATTTGGAGTTTTTGAAAGACGATTTACCAGATTTGATAAGAAGTTGTCAGGAAGGAACAGAACGTACAAAGAATATTGTTCTCGATTTAAAAAATTTCTCAAGGCTAGAAGAAGCTGTTATTAATAATGTTGATTTGCCAAAAGAAATTGATACAACTTTGAATATTCTTCATAATAAATTTAAAAATAAAATTACAGTTCACAAAGAATATCAAGAAAATTTACCACATGTAGAAGCTTATGGTGGACAACTGAATCAGGTGTTTATGAATATTCTTGATAATGCTGCTTTTGCTATTGAAAAACAAGGCGATGTTTGGATAAGGTTAAAAGCTGATGCAAATAATGCTATAATAGAATTTGAAGATAATGGTTGTGAAATGAGTGAAACTACAAGCGAAAAGGTCTTTGATCCATTCTTTACAACAAAAGCTGTTGGACAAGGTACTGGTTTAGGTATGGCAATTAGTTATAAAGTCATAAAAAATCATAACGGTTCAATAGAATTAAAATCAGAACTTGGTAAAGGTTCTAAATTTACGATAGTACTACCTTTGAAAATGGGTTCAAAATAATGGATAAATATAATATTTTATTAGTAGATGATGAAGCAGATAACCTGGCTCTTTTGTATAGAACATTGCGAGGAACGTACAATTTAGAGAAAACAACTTCTCCTTTAGAAGCTTTAAAAATTCTTGAGCAGAAAAAATTTGAGCTAGTTATTTCTGATCACAAAATGCCTGAGATGGATGGGGTGGAGTTTTTAAAAAGAGTTCAGTTAGCTCATCCTGAGATAATGAGAATACTTTTGACTGCCTATTCAGATGCGAATATTCTTATTGACGCAATCAATTATGCAAAGATTTATAGATATATAAAAAAACCTTATAATCCTGATGAACTACAGTTGATAGTTGCTTCTGCATTGGAGTATTACCAACTTAAGCATGATAATGATAGATTAATTGCTGATTTGAAAGAATTATTTTCAGGCACAATCAAAGCTATTATGGAAGCTTTGGATGCAAAAGATTCATTTACATCTGGTCGTAGTCGTAGGATTACTTATTATTCAATACAAATCGCAAAACAACTCGGTCTATCTTCTATAGATATTGGAAAGATAGAACTTGCTGGGATGTTACACGATATTGGTATGATTGGGGTGTCAGACGAAGTTTTGTATAAAATTGATGCTCTAAGTCAGGAAGAATATGAAGAAATCAAGAAACATATTACATATAGTGTAAAGATATTGGAAGATATTAAACAACTCAAGGATGTTGTTGAAGTTATTAAATATCACCACGAAAAACATGATGGAACTGGTTATCCATATGGTTTGAAAGGTGAAGATATTCCTATTGGTTCTCGAATTATTGCAATAGCAGATGCTTTTGATAGCGTGATTTCTGACAGGGTTTATAGAGAAAAAACAGAGTTGTCTGCAGCTTTGAACAAGATTAAAGAAGCATCAGGTACTCAGTTTGATCCTGTTATTGTTAAAGCTTTTGAGGATTGCTTTGATGAGATTGAAAAAATAGTCAAAGAAGATACTAAAGAATCAATATTTTAATATATATCCATATAACTATTCTTTTTGACAATGTTTTTCAGTTAGCTTCTATTTATGATATTAACTAGGAGTAACAATGAAAGAAAATTTGTTAGAAAAAAAAGAAGACAATGTTAAAAACGCAGAAAAATATGCACTGAAATATTTTTCTGATTTGCAAGCTCATTTTTCTTTATCTGATGGCGATGTTTTAAAAGTTCTGAAAAATTGTATTTTTAAGCTTAAGCGTAAACATCCTCCAAACAAGTGGTGGCAAATATTTTAAATTGTTTTATTATATTATTTATTATCTAGAAGTGTGAGAAGAAAAAGTATGGGCGAAGAAGAACAAAATAGGCTTTTTATAGAGGTAAATGAGGATTTTTTGGAAAATCTTTATGGTTTGGTTGGTAAAATACCTCCTGGGGCTAAAAATATTAACGTAGATTTGTTAAATGATTTAATTTTGGACATTAAAAGAAAAATGGACAGAATTAAAACAGAAACCATTGAAGAGATGAATGCTCCAAGGTCTTCTCGTGGGACTAGTGCTGTACAAGCTAGCTCTGATATGATATATGAGGATGGTGAAAATCCAAACAATGTTTTGATTGTTGATGATTTGGGCGTTATTACCTACCAGTTGGGCGTAATGTTTAGAAACCTTGGATATGAGGTTGCAATTGCAAAAGAAATTTATGATGCAATTACAAAATATAAAAAACGTAATTATAAATTGGTTATAATGGATTTGTTTATTCCAACAGATAGAGAAGGTTTTATTCTTTTGGATGAATTGGTTAAATTGTCAAAAATGAACGAGACGGGTACTGTTGTTGGTGTTATGACTGCATCATCAAAACGTGAACACCGTCAACTTTGTATGAAAAAAGGTGCTGATTTTTATATTGAGAAAGTAGAAGATTGGCAAGCTCAGCTGATAGAGTATTGCGAAAAGAATAAATAAAAAAAGACCTGCTGTAAAGCAGGTTTTTTAGTGTAAACTCATTTTGAAATAGTGGATTATTAGATTATATTTTCTTTAATTGCTTTGACTGCTGCTTGGACTCTATCATCAACGCACAATTTTTGTAAGATACTACATACATGTGCTTTTGCAGTATGGACACTAACGATTAACTCTTTTGCTATTTCAGTATTGCTTTTGCCTTTTACGAGTAGTCGTAATACTTCAAATTCACGTTCGGTAAGTTGTGCTCTTGCATCTGAAATTTCGCCGTGGCTTTGTATTGTTGTATTTTCTGGTTTTGGGAATAAGTTTAACGCTACTTGTGCAACAGCTGAATCTAACCAACAAGCACCTTTGGAAACATTTTTTATCACAGAAACAAGCGTATTTGGATCGATGTCTTTTAAACAATATGCTGATGCCCCTGAGCCTAGTGCCGCCAAAACTTCTTCTTCTCTATCGTGAGAAGTTAGAATAATAACTTTTGTATTTGGTGCAATTTCTTTTACTTTCTGAGTTGCCTCAATGCCATTCATCTCTGGTAAGCCTAAATCCATTAATACAACGTCTGGCTTTTCTTTTGCTATAACTTCTAGTCCGATTTTTGCATCTTCGGCTTCACCAATTACATTAATATTTTCATATTCGTTTAGAGTTGAGCGCAAACCTACTCTTGTTAATTTGTAATCTTCAACAATAACCACTGTAACTACTTCGTTAGTTTGTTCTGTAGTTGTCAACATAGGTGTTGTCCTTTCTTTTTATAAAATAATGCAGTTTTGTTTTTTGTGTCATGCTATTATTGTCGATTTAAAATTTTATAGATATTATCCACCTCGGCAATATTTTAAGAATTTTTATTTTAACTAGCAAAAAAAAATGACTTTGTGTTTTATAATGACTGTGTGCTTAACTAAAAGAAAAATTTTAAAAGGATATCTATGGCAGTATACGCAAGTTTGTTATCTACAATACCTATTCCACAACAACAATGGCAAACAAAATCTCAAACACCAGTAGTTGCTAGTGTTAATGTTGGTGATGTCCTTTCAACTAATAAAAATCAGTCCTCTTCATTGGCTGATAAATCCCTAGGTTTTTGGGATAGAGTAAAGCAGTCGCTTATCCAAAAAAGATTAAAAAAATTAGAATCAATTTCTCCTGAAAATAGGACTCCTGCGCAACAAGCAGAGATTGATGCAAATAAAAAAGCCTTGAATTATATGGTATAATGACTTTGTAATATTGTTGTTGGAGAGAATTGATGATAATAAAGACTTTCCCTATGGGAATGATTAGTGCAAATGCTTATTTGTTAATTGATGAGCAGTCAAAGGATGCTGCTGTTATTGATATTGGTGGCGATTTTTCTGCATTAAAGGATGAGTTGGTGAATTTTGGTGCAAATTTAAAATTTATCTTAAACACCCATGGGCATTTTGACCATATTTTGGGAGAGTGCGAAATGCAAAAGGAATTTGATGTTCCAGTTTATATTCATAAAGATGATGAGCAACTTTTTAGAAATTTACCAAAACAACTTGAAATGTTTGGCTTTGTCAGTAATGCATTGCCTGCAGAAAATGTGAAAACTTTTGATGCGGATGATATTTTTAAATTAGGCGAGCTCGAAATTAAAGTTGTTCACACTCCTGGCCATACTCCTGGTAGTGTATGTTTTCTTGTTGGTGAAAATTTATTTTCTGGTGATACTTTGTTTTACACTTCAATTGGTAGAACTGATTTTGAGGGAGGTAGTTTTAAACAGATCAGTGATTCTATTTTGAATAAATTGTTTAATTTGGATGAAAATATAGCTGTTTACCCAGGACATGATGCAAAAACAACTATAGGTTATGAAAAAAAATATAATTGTTATTTTGGTTCAGAGAGAATGTAGCTAATTGAAAAATTTTATTTAATATGATATTAAGAAGATAGTATTTATAGGAGATATTATATGTTTAGAAGTTCAAATCCTGTTATGAATAAATTTAGTAATATTCAAACAGTTGATGGTACGTCATTGATGACTGTCAATGGTACGTTGGGAAAAACCTTCGCTTTATTGCTAATTGCATGTATTGCGGGTGCTGCAGTTTTTTATGAAGCATTAATGGGTTATTCAGACAAAGTTATGACAATTATGCTTATTGCATTGATTGGAGGTGCGATTAGTGGTTTGGTAACAGCTTTTGTGCCTAAGTTGGCAAAATTTCTTTCACCAATTTATGCATTTTGTGAAGGTGCTTTGTTGACAGGTATTTCATTGATGTTGGAAGCGCAATTTCCAGGTATTGCTGTTCAAGCTATTAGTGGCACGTTGTTGTGTTTAGGCGTAATGCTTGTTTTGTATCGTATTGGTGCGATTAGAGCAACAGAAAAATTTAGAGCTACTATAATGTCAGCAATGATAACAATATTTGTTTTGTATTTAATTAATATTATTGGTGGTTTTTTTAATTTTTCAATTCCATTTATTACTGGTACAGGCCCTGCTGCTATTGCTTTTAGTGGTATAGTTGTTTTGGTAGCTTCTTTTAGTTTAATTTTAGATTTTGATTTTATTGAACAAGGACAAGCACGAATGTTGCCAAAAGATTTTGAATGGTATGGTGCTTTTGGTCTTTTGGTTACACTAGTTTGGTTATATATAGAAATTTTGAATTTGCTTGCAAAATTAAGAAGTAATGATTAATTAGTACTATTCAAAACGACTAAAGACTGTTATTATTTTAGGCTTACAGTGATAATGTAAAATTAGATAAAAATACGCTCGTTTGAGCGTATTTTTTTAATATACATCAAAACCCTTATTGTGTTAGGGTCACTTAAAATGTTATAAATATAAGAGAATACTGTATTACAACAAGAGAGTTTTATATTATGTTTGATTTTAAATTGTTTTTAAATCCTGTAATTCTTGCAATTGTGGCATTGTTTGTATGTATATTATTTTATTTTATTGCAAGAGTTTTTTATATTAATAAATCTTTAATTCAATTGACTACTTTTTTACGTTCTTTTAAAAAGGGGAATATTGTATATCGTTTTAAGGAATTAGATGATTTGTTTAGTTCTAATTCTTTTGTAGCAAATTATTGGATTGAGTTTAAAAACACGCTCGTTTTTAATGATGGCAGTGCACTTGCTGGTGATGGCTTGAGAGGTATGCAACAAGAAAATTCAAGCATACAGTGTACAGTTGATTCTGGTTATTATTTTAATGAGGAAACACTTGTTAATAGCAAATTGAATTACAAATTTATTTCAGCAGTACCTACAATTTTGACAGGCTTAGGCCCTTTATTTACTTTTTTACATATATCGTTAGCATTTTCAAAAGTAAATTTTGCTACACAAGAGGCGACTATTGCATCTGTTTCATCTTTGTTGGCATCAATGAAAGTTGCTGCAATGATTTCAGTAGTTGCTGTTGGTACATCAATTTTGTTTATGATTGTTGAACGCATTATGTATAAAAACTTATGCAAAACTCCATTAGCAGCTTTTCAAGTAGAAATGAACAAGCTTTTTGATAGTATTTCATCAGAGAAATTCTTGGTTGAATTATTGAAAGAATCAAAATTGCAAAATACAACTATAAACAAAACTTTTGAAACATTGCCATTACAGCTAAAAGCGGCATTTGATAGTAGTTTTAAATCTACATTGGTACCATATTTGGATAATTTAATTTTTTCAGTGAACAAGTTGCAAGAACAGGTGAAAAAAGGTGATACAAAAACACTTTTGGGTGATTTGTTTGACTCTGATGATAATGAATAAAAGGTGGTGTAATGAAGTATACGAAGTTTAGACCAAATGTTCATAATGAAGGTGATGAAAATGTTTTTTGGGTTACAATGAGTGACTTATTATTAGGGTTGGTTGTTGTATTTTTGGTTTTGTTTGTTTTTGCGATTACTGGTTTTACACAAAATAAAATTAATGAAAAAGAAACTCAGTATGAAGTGACTGAAAAAATTGCTCAGGAGTTACAGAAAAATAATATAAAAGTTGATGTTGATAAATTTTCTGGGACAATAAAAATTTCTGATTTGGAACTATTTGAATTAAACAGTTGGGAACTTTCTGACAAAGGTAAAAATTACATGTCGAAATTTGTTCCTATTTATTTGAATACAATTATGACTGATGAAAAAATAAAGGAAAATATTTCACAAATAATAGTTGAAGGTCATACTGATTCTCAAAATTTTGCTGGCGTACAAACTCAGCAAGAACAGTATTACCGTAATATGGATTTAAGCTTAAAAAGAGCATCATCAGTTGCACAGTATATAGTTTTTGCTCAATTTAATGGTAAGGCAAATTATGAAAAAGATTTATTCAAATTGCTTTCTGTAGAAGGGAAAGGCCCATCTGTACCCATTATTGTTGATGGTAAAGAAGATTTTTCAAAAAGTCGAAGAGTTGAATTGAAAATAATGTTCAAAGATAAGAGTATTATTGACGAATTAAAAAAATAGAACTTAGACTAATTTACGTTTCTATATATTTGCTGAAAAACTTTTCCTTGTATGCTTAAATTAATATAAAGAGACAGGGGTTAGGAATGCAATACGTACCATTACACTTACACACCGAAAACAGTTTGCTAGACGGCGCAATCCGTATAAAAGATTTGTGCAAATTTGCAAAAGAAAATGATATGCCAGCAGTGGCATTGACTGACCATGGCAATATGTATGGTGCAATACAAATGTACGAAACAGCCAAAGAAATGGGGATAAAGCCACTCATTGGTTGTGAGTTTTATGTTTATGATGGTGATATTGAAGAGAAAAATCCTACAAAAACGCAACTTTATCACTTAGTTTTGATAGCCAAAAATGAAGTTGGGTACAAAAACCTAGTAAAACTTGTTTCCATTGCAAAATGTAAGGGCATGTATTACAAGCCGAGAATTAACCATGATTATATCAAACAACATCATGAGGGGTTAATTTGTCTTTCTGCTTGTGTACAAGGTGAGGTTGCTCAAGGTTTTATTCAAGGTGATAAAGAAAAAGCATATGAGGCTGCAAAGTTTTACCAAGGATTGTTTGGAGAAGATTATTATATTGAGTTGCAAGATCATGGTCTTGAAAAGCAAAAGATGTCAAATCCCGGTTTGATTGAATTGGCAAAAGAACTTGGTATAAAAATGGTTATTACAAATGATAGCCATTATTTAAGAAAAGAAGATGCAGACTGGCATGATACTTTGTTGTGTATTCAAACAAACGCAGTTAAAGAATCAAATGATAGATTTCGTTTTCCAAATAATGAGTTTTATGTAAAAACACCTGAAGAGCTTAGAGATTCTTTTCGTTGGATGGAAGCTGATTTATTTGAAGAGTGTATAAAAAATACTGTAGAAATTGCAGAAAAATGTCATTTGATTATCAAATTTGGTGAGTATCTAATTCCGTACTTTGAATTACCGCCAAATCATACTGCAGAAACTTATTTGGATTATATGTGTATGCAGGGTATCAAAAAAAGATATGGAGCTCTTACACCAGAATTGAAAGAGCGTCTTGATTACGAGTTGGGCGTAATCAATAAAATGGGATTTGCTGAATACTTTTTGATTGTATCTGACTTTATTCAGTACGCAAAACGGAATGATATTCCTGTTGGTCCAGGGCGTGGTTCGGCAGCAGGTAGTTTGGTTTCATATTTGTTGGAAATTACGGACTTAGACCCAATACAACACAACCTGTTGTTTGAAAGATTTTTAAATCCTGAGCGTGTAAGTATGCCCGATGTCGACGTAGATTTTTGTGTTGAACGTCGTGGGGAAGTTATTGATTATGTTACCCAAAAGTACGGTGCTGACAAGGTTTGTCAAATTATTACATTTGGTACTTTGGCTGCTCGTAACGCAATGAAGTCAGTTGGTAGGGTTTATGACATTCCTTATGCTCAAAGCAACCAATGGGCGCAGTTAGTTCCAGGTGAACCAAAGGTTAAAATTGACGATGCTTTGCAAGAGGGTATGGAACTCAAAAAACTTTATGATGAAGACCCAACTGTTAAAAAACTTGTAGATATGGCAAAGTCTATTGAGGGCTTGAAAAACAATACTGGTATGCACGCAGCTGGGGTAATTATTTCGAAAGTTCCACTTTCTGATGTTGTACCTGTTGAGTTGTCAAAAGATGGCAAGGTTGTAACCGAATATACGATGATTGAGGATGAACACATTGGTCTATTAAAAATGGACTTTTTGGGGCTTCGAAATCTTACTATTATTCACAATGCGTTAAAGCTGATTGAAAAGCGTACTGGTGAAAAAATTGAAATTAATAATATTCCATTGGATGACGAAAAAACTTATGAGTTGTTGCAAAGAGGTGATACGGCTGGTGTATTCCAGTTAGACTCTGCGGGTATGACAAAGCTCGTAAAAGACATGAAACCGTCAGTTTTTGAAGATATCGGTGCGTTGCTTGCGTTGTTCCGTCCAGGTCCATTAGGTTCAGGCATGGTATCTGATTTCGTGGATAGGAAACACGGTAGACAAAAAATTGAGTATGCACACCCACTTCTTGAGCCTATCTTAAAAGATACATACGGAACTATTGTATACCAAGAGCAAATCATGCAAATATTCCAGACACTTGCCGATTATTCGTTGGGACAAGCGGATAACGTTCGTCGTATGATGGGTAAAAAACAAATTGAAAAGATGGCTGAGCAAAAAGGTTTGTTTGTTGAACGTTCTGCTGCTCACGGTATGTCTGAAAAAGGTGCAACAGAACTGTTTGAACAGATTGAAAAATTTGCTGCATACTGTTTTAACCGAAGTCACTCTGCAGCTTATGCTTTTGTATCTTATCAAACAGCATATTTGAAAGCGCATTATCCAGTAGAATATATGTCTGCATTGCTTTCTAGTGTTTCTAACGATCAAGAAAAAACACAAATGTATATTGCTGAGTGTCAAAAAATGGGTATTAAGGTTCTTGCTCCTGACGTAAACAAGTCAAATGCTGCTTTTACTCCTGATGGTGAGAATATTCGTTTTGGTTTGGCTTCGATTAAAAACGTTGGAGAGGGTGTAATTGAACTTATCGAAAAAGAGAGAGTTACTCCAGAGGGTGAGTTTAAATCTCTATATGATTTTTGTACACGGATTGATGCTAAGTCATTAAATACAAGAACTTTGGAAAGTTTGATTAAATCTGGCGCGTTTGTAAATATAGAAAAAAGTAGAAAACAACTTATCGAAAACCTTGAGTCTTTAATGGCATCTGCTAAAAGACAGAACGAAGCAAAAATGCTCGGGCAAGCTAGTTTGTTTGCTGGTATGACAACTAGTACTGGTGTTGATTTGGATACTTATACACTCACTGGTAGCGATGAAGAGTTTGATGACAAACAAATTCAAGCATTTGAAAAAGAGTTTCTTGGTTTTTATGTAACAAGTCACCCTTTATCATCAATTATGGATAAATTACCATTTTTGACTACTCATAGTATTGCAGAATTAAAGGATATGGCGCATGACAAGCCTGTTACTATTTGCGGTTTGTTGACTCAAATCCGTCAAATTCCTACAAAAAAAGACCCTACAAAGTTTTTGAAAGCTGGTGTAGTAGAAGATTTGTCTGGTAAAGTTGAGTTTGTTGCATTTCACAAAACTCTTATAAATTACAATTCATTAATTGAATCAGAAAGAAAAGTTATTCTATCTGGTAAGGTTCAAAAAAAAGAAGAAGACCAGTTGAACATTATTGTTGAGTCTGTAAAATCTGTTGATAATAGTAATATTGTTACTTTGTCAATAAATTGTGAAATGCCTTTTGAGGAACTTGTTGCTATGAAAGACATGCTTGCTCGTTTCAAAGGTGGTGACCCATTAGTTTTGAAATTAAAAGATGAGAATAAAGATGTTCGAATTTTGAGTGATTCTCATTTTTGGGTTGAAGCATCGAATGAGTTGGTGCATGCTATTAATGCTAATTTCGCAAATAAGGTTGATATTACTATAAAATCGCTTGACGAATAGGAGGAGTAAATTGGATATAGTTGCATTTGTTGATCATCATCATGATCTTTTGTACAAGACTGTGCCTGCAATATTTCAAAATAAATGGGTATGGATGTGTATAAACATTGTTATTTTTGCTATTTTGATTAAATTGGCAAACTTTTTTATTGAAAAATTTATGAATAAATTGGCAAGTTACAAAGAAGATGCTGAGTATAAAAAACAGTTATACACTTTAAAATCAATAGCAAAATCTGCGGTTAATGTTGTTTTAAGTATTTTTGCAATGATGTTTGTTTTGAATACGTTGGGTGTAGATATTCGACCAATTTTGACAGCTGCTGGGGTTTTGGGTGTTGCGGTTGGTTTTGGTTCAAAACGTTTTGTTGAGGATATTATTTCAGGACTTTCTTTGATACTAGAAGGACAAATTCGTGTCGGTGATTACGTTGATATATCTGGTCATGAGGGTGTTGTTGAAAAAATTGACATTAGATTGGCAAAACTTCGCGATTTACACGGCCGAGTCCACTATATTAGAAATGGTATGATTGATACTATTATCAATTACACTCGTGAATATTCTTATTACGTTTTTGATATTGGTGTTGCATACAAAGAAGATGTTGCAAAAGTTACCAAAGTTCTTGAGGATTTGGGTGAAGAGTTTAGGAACAATTCTCCTTTAAAACCATATATTCTTGCGCCTTTAGAGATTTTAGGTTTGAATAGTTTTGAAGATTCTGCAGTTGTAATTCGTGCTAGATTTAAGACTAAGCCTATTAAACAGTGGGAGGTTGGTAGAGCATTTAATCAAGAAATTAAACGTAAATTTGATGAAGTTGGTATTGAAATTCCATTCCCACAATGTAGTTTACATATGGTTGAGCCAACAAAAGATGTTATTTAGTTTTTTTGATTAAGCTAATATGAATTATGATTATAAATTAGGTTGAAAATAAAAAATCCCAAATCTTTTTAGATTTGGGATTTTAATATTATATTTTAAAATTTACACAGTACCTGAATTCCAGCTATGTAGATATTCTTCCTGTTCAGGAGTAAGTGTATCAATTTTTATACCCATAGAATCAAGTTTGATTTTTGCAATCTCAACATCAACTTCGTGAGGTAGCGTGTACATTTTGTTTTCCAATTTCCCTTTGTTTTTAACGATGTACTCAATACCCAATGCTTGGTTTGCAAAGCTCATATCCATAACTGAAGCTGGATGGCCTTCTGCTGCAACAAGGTTAACTAATCGACCTTCTGCTAAAACATATACAGATTTGCCGTTTGGTAATTTGTATTCATCCAAGAACGGTCTAATTCTCTTAATTTCAACCGCAAG
>JAZSES010000143.1:0-2656 GCA_045531805.1 Candidatus Limenecus sp.
GGAGTCCATTCATATTCAGAATCAACAGTTGGTAATGAACGATTATTGAGATAATATTGTTCATTGACTATAATTTCTTTGCCGAAAACGGTTTCTACTCTTCTATTTGATTTTCTTGCCATAATAATATTTTTATGACCCAATACTAAAAATTGGGTCATAAACTTTATTTAGATTGAGAATGTTTGAGTAGTAAATGTTATCTTCCAGCCTTTGTCATTATTTGAATCATATTGCGCATACGAACTTAAGGGCAACCCTGTTTGTGGATAGGTCCCGGGAGTTATGTTTAATAATTTTTGTAATCTTTCGACTATATAAGGTTCTGTTTCATCATATGAAAGCCACATTGTCCATGATTTTGGCTGATTTGCATCATCAAAACTTGCATCATCTGGTTTTGGAATTAATGCATTATATATATTTTCAATAGCTTTATAGCATAAACAAGTATTACTAAACGTCAAATAAGAACCCTTTACATTATTCCAAGTATCTTGTTTTGCAACATACTTTAATGTGCTAGTTCCATCGAATGTAGACCAGGTTGGAGCAGATTCTTCAGAAACCATTTCAGTCATTACATTTGGTAAGAATGAGATACCAGTCCCCTTAAATGTAGAATCATATTTTGCAGGTCTTTCACTGATAAAATTAAGAGGAATATTTGTTAAAGAAGAGCAGTTCATAAATGTATGCCAATAGTTAAAACATCTATTTTTATTCCAATTTAATAATTTAAATTCATTTAAAGTTTTATCAGTTAACTTTTCACAACCGTCGAAAGTCGCTGTAAGTGTGGCTCTAGTATTTTCGGGAAGATTATTAAAAATGATAGTTAAGTCAGAAATATCTTCTAATTTTGCGCACCCTTGGAAGACATAATTAAAACCGCCAGAGGTACGGGTATCACTTACTTTAATTTTTCCGCTAACTTTAACTAAGTTACTCATGTAACGAAACAAATACTGCGGATTAGTAATAATTTGGTCTTCAATAAATTGAATTTCCGTAATGATTTTATCTCCACCAATATATTCGTCTGTAGTACTATCCTTTTGTCCGCTAAATCCTTTAAATCTAATACCTTTAATACCAATTGTATAGGAACCTTCAGCTGCATATGTATGAGACATGGCAGTTTTAAACTCTTCATCAGAAGCCGTAGGTGAAATAGTGTTAGATGTGGTAGTATTTTCAACGTCAAAACATATAGTTCCATCACTTACTCCGTCTTCTAATTCCCAAAGCCACGTGTCACTAAAAAGATGAACGTCCATATCATCAGCGGAAGTTTCTACTTTTATAAGAATATCCCACTTTGATACAACCTTTACATTTACAATAATAGGATTACTTTCGCTGTTGACGGTCTTATAAGTTCCATCTAAAATTTTAGTACCTGTAAATCCTAATGCGGATATTAAATCAGCACTCGCGTCATTTTCCGAACTAATTGAAATATAAATTGTAGAGCCGGCTATTGCATTATTAATTTTAGCGATTGCTTCATCAACTGTTAAGTATTTGCTTGCCATATATTTTTATTTAAATAAAATTAATGTCAACAAATGCGTTAGGAACCTTTTTAACAAAATTAACAGATTGGAAATATTGTCCGCCTTCTACTAATTTATGGACGGTTACATTTGAACAATATAATCCAGGTGGTCAGAATGAAACCAGCAAGACGCACACTTTCAGCAATCTATATAATGATATAGAAAAAGCGAATTATAACTTTACAAATGGGCATAAGATTAATCAGTTATATGATGCTAATATTAATTTCCATACAAATAATAATGCTAATTTTGTTGCCAACGCCCAAGATAATAATATTGGTTTTTTCTTAGCTACTGATATTAGCTTTAATCCATACGAGGTGCAGGTTGCTGATCAGATGTCCAGCTCTGAAATCAATTATAGCGGCTTTATAAATTATGGTAAAGTGATGACTGGTAAAAATCATAATTTTGAAGCAAAAATAAGTTTTTATAGTTCCAATTGGGATATTAACGAAATATTATTTGACCGTTGGATTGCGGCAATAGGTCGTCAGGGGTTAATAGAATCCTCAGATTTGCCGAATATAAAGGCACGTATAACTATTTCAGAATATGCTGCGGGAATGCCAGGTTATGATAGTAGTGTGTGGCATTTACGTAAACAAATAATTTTACATAAGGCATTCCCAAAAAACAGAGAAGCATACAAATATTCATATGATTCCAATGATGCGGGTGTTTTTAAAGCATCTGTCGTTAATTTTGATTTTTCTTCTTATAGTATAAGATATCCGGAAAATATAGCAGTTTCCGGTTTAACAGTTCTTAATCCCAGCGCGCTACCGGCAAACGGGCCGACTACTGCTATGGGCGCCACTTCTAATATGGTTTAAATATTTTTGCATATGTCAGAAAATACAACGGTTACGTATAATATATTAGTAGATGAGCCTCATAAAGACATCATAAAAAGTGAATTATCTAAAGCCATCACGATACACGGTGAAAATACCGCACAAACGGAGAATCCAACAGCATCTAATATTATCACTAATGTATGCGAGATTACTCCTATTGAGGCATACATGTCAACTAATCTTAATTCTAAGTTAGCATCATATAACGATGTTGCTACTCGTATTTTGAAT
>JAZSES010000145.1:0-7256 GCA_045531805.1 Candidatus Limenecus sp.
CATATGAATTCAAAATTTCCATAAAAAAACTAACTTCCGCAGTAGAGAAAATGCAAAATGCAGAAGATCTGGGTAACATAATAAAAGAATTTTCTAAATTCTTGAAAACACTTGATGCAAACAATTCAAACATTGTGTTTAGAGGGAACTTTGATTTAGGACAAAAAACACTTCTAAATTGTATCCTGTCAAACTTTATGAATGAAAAAGAAGAACAAGATGAAGATATTGCAGATACTGAACAACAATCAGCAGATGCAAAGTCAGCACTAATAAAAAAAAGACAATCCGTAAGAGCAAAATTAAAAAAATTAAAAACTGATAATCAATAGTTAACAAAAAGCCGATTGTTATTCAATCGGCTTTTTCTATATCAAAATTCTAATTATAAATTTTACTTATGTTTCTTTTCCAAATCCAAAAGATATTTTTTCTTTTTTGTGCCACCGAGATTATAGTTGCCAACCTGACCATTTGAACAAATAACACGATGACAAGGTATTATCAGTGGCAAAGGGTTTTTCGCACATGCATTTGCTACCGCTCTATAAGCGTTTGGAGAACCTAGTTTTTCTGCCAATTGTTTATAACTAATAGTTTGACCATACAAAACATGTTGAAGCTTGTCGTAAACTCTTTTTTCAAAAACAGTATCACCAGGAAATTCTATTTTTATATTAAATGTATTTAATTTGCCAGCAAAATACTCTTCCAAATTTTCAATAACTCTAAAGTTAAATGGTGAAATCTCAAAGTTTTCCATCCTCTTAACCAATTCAATTTTTTTCAAAGAATAATCTGATGAAGTTATTTTTAAAATACCAATTGGAGATTTATAAAAAGCAACATTAAGCACAATATTTACATCCTTTCAGGAGCAGTCACTGCCAACAAATCTAATGAGTTTTTAATAACAATTGAAACTGATTTAACAAGAGCCAATCTTGAAGCTGAAAGAGCTTTGTCTTCGGAAAGAACTCTAGAAAAAGTATAAAACTGATGGAAACAACCAGCAAGCTCTTGTAAATACTTACAAATTAAATAAGGGGCTCTGTTGCGTGCGGCCATCAAAATAACAGGCTTAAACTCTTCCAACTTTAAAATAAGCTTTTTCGCTGAAATAATAGATTTTTCGTCATCAACGGTCCACAATAAATCTAAATCAGCATTGCTTATTGCAGACTCAAGCTCTTCTCCTTCAAAATAAGGTTCAATTTTTTCTTTTGTTTCAACGTTTACACGTTCTGTTTTTGCATTCCTAAAAATAGAACAAGCTCTTGCGTGAGCATATTGAACATAGAACACCGGATTTTCGTCAGTTTTTGACTTGGCCAACTCAATATCAAAATCCAAAGTCGTATCAATACTTCTAATAATCATCCAATATCTAGTCGCATCAACACCAACTTCTTCTATCAAATCTTCAAGAGTAACCATATTTTTACGTTTACCCATTCTTACAGCCTCACCGTTAAGAACAATATTTACAAGCTGCCCAAGCAAAACTTCAAGTTTATTAGGATCATCGCCCAAGGCTTCTATCGATGCTTTCATTCTAGGAACATACCCATGGTGATCAGCACCCCATATATTTATCAGCTTATCAAAACCTCTTTTAATTTTGTCATTGTGATATGCGATATCTGCCGTCAAATACGTATTAGAACCATCAGATTTTCTCAAAACACGGTCTTGATCATCACCAAATGTTGAAGACTTAAACCAGATTGCATCATCTTTTTCATACAACATATTTTTCTCTTTTAGTTGATTTACGCAAGCTTCAACTTTGCCAGATTTATGCAAATCAGTTTCAAAGTAAAAATTATCAAACTGAGTATTAAATTTACTCAACAAATCTTTTTGCAAATCCAACATTTTTAGTTTTGCATACGTAGAAAGTTTATCCAATTCTTCAGCTGATAATTCTAAAATATCTTTTGGTAAATTATTTGCAAAATTTTTGTTATCAACAACAAAGTCCTTTGCAACTGGAATTAAGTAATCTCCAGGATAAAAAGCTTTACGTTCTACTTCGTCCGTTGGGAAATCAATCTTCTCACCTAATTCTTGCATAACACGGATGTACAAAGAACGTCCCAGATTTTTTATTTGATTACCAGCATCATTTACATAAAATTCTTGAACAACATCATAGCCTGCAAATTTCATCAAATTAGATAAAGCACTACCCATAGCCGCCCAACGACCATGTCCAATATGGAACGGTCCAGTTGGGTTTGCTGAAACATATTCTAACAATACTTTTTGTCCAGCCCCGCTATCATTAGAACCATAATCTGACTTTTCATTCAAAATTTCACGAACAATAGTATTTAAAAAAGTTTTTCCCAATTTAAAATTGATAAAACCAGCAACTGTAGTAACTTCGCAATCTTCTATATTTAACGCTTGTGCAACTATTGTCGCTATCTGTGGTGGTGCCATTTTTGAAAACCTAGCCAATGAAGAAACATTAATTGCGACATCGCCAAAATCTTCATTTTTTGGAGTTTCAGCATTTAATGTAAAAGCATCAGCCTCAGTCATTGCATTTAGCTTGCCATTTTTCACCAAATCTTTTATTGCATTTTCTGTAACGTCAATAATATATTGTTTAAGCATAATCCACCTACTATAATTCTTAATCTTATTGAAATTATAGCGAAAACAAGCAACTCAAGCAAACAAGTAAATTAATTGTCATTTGATAAACTCAAGATTTGTTTTGTACGAGCAAAGTAATATAACTTGTCCATACTTTCCATACATTCATCAATTACTTTGATTAACTTAATCAAATCTTCTTGTCTCTTAATTTGCTTTAATGTTTCTTCATCAGGAATATTATTATCCATAGTTCACCCTAATTCTTAACAAATATATTATCGGCATTTTCACTAAAAAACTTTAACAATACAGCATTGTTTGTTAAGAAAAATTAAGAGGCATCATTTAGCAAGGCTTGAGCCAAAAACAAATCTTTTTTTGTAGTAATTTTTATATTTGAATAACTACCTTCAACCAAATAGACCGGAACACCCAAAGCCTCGACCATGCCTGAATCATCAGAAAAAGAAAGCCCCTCTAGCTTTTTGTGAGCATTAAGAATTAACTTATAATCAAAAATCTGAGGTGTTTGAACAGTCCATAGATATTTTCTATCGGGTGTATCCAAAACTTTACCACAAGCATCAGCTTTTTTTATAGTATCAACAGCCTTTACTGCAAGTACTGCCGCACTGCATTCAACAGCCTTATCCAAACATCTCTCGACATCATCAGGCAAAACCAATGGACGAGCAGCATCATGAATAGCAACATAATCAGGATTATCACAAACCTTCAATGCATTAAAAATAGAAGCCTGCCTAGTCAAGCCACCTCTAACTATTTTCAAATTTTTTATATGAGAAACCAAACCCACCAATTCAGCTTCAAGGCTCTCAGAAGCAGAAACAATTATTTCAACAGGATTTAACGGCAAAAAAGCCTCAATAGAATGTAAAATTACCTCTTTTCCATTTATTAATTCCAACAATTTATTTTTGTTTCCATAGCGACTAGAAGACCCGCCTGCAGTAATAATTACAGATAATGACATTAGCTCTTTTCTCCAAAATGATTATAACTATTTTCAATCAATGTTTTTTCATTAATAATTATACATTCGCTATCTTTAATCAGCACAGTTGGTTCTTCAGAAGTCGAAACAACCTGCCCAATCTTGAAAAAGATAGTCTCATCAAGTTTTTCATACACTTCTTCTGACACCGTAAACAAAAGCTGATAGTCCTCACCACCCCACAAAACTAGCGACTTATAAGTATTAGGGAATTTTGACATCAACTCACTACTAACTGGGACAGAAGAAAAATCGCACTCAATATCTACATTTGAAGCTTGCGCAATCTTAAATAGCGCGTCTCCCAAGCCATCTGAGGTATCCATCATTGCATAATCAGCTTGAATAATATTAGAAAGCAATCTAGATTTATCCAATTGTGGCAATGGATTAAGGTGAGCATCAATTAAAACACAACTCTCTCTTTGACCACTAGATAACAAAGACAAACCACCAGCGCTATCACCGTGATAACCCGTTGTTACAACAACATCACCTTTTTTTGCGTTAGCACGAGAAATATTAAAAGGTGTAAACTTTGAACCAATTGCACAAACAGAAACAAAGACTTTATCTGAACCTGTCAAATCACCGCCAACTACTTTGACCTCATAAGTTTCACAAACTTCATTCACGCCTTTATAAAAATCTGCAATAAAATTAGCATCAAAAGTTTTAGGCAAAGATATGGAGATTGTAACACACAAAGGTTTGGCACACATAGCAGCCAAGTCTGAAAGATTTACACTCACTGCCTTTCTTCCAAGAAGATAAGGAGTTGTTGTATCCAAAGAAAAATGAATGTCTTGCACCAAAGAATCTTGTGTCACATAAATACCGTTACAACCCAAAAATTCAACAGGTAAAAATGCACAATCATCACCTATAAACGAACTGTCAGTCAGGGTTTTATTAATAATTTTAAGATATTCAAGTTCATTCATAATCTATTGTTATCAACTCCAACTCTAACCGTATAACGGTCATAGCCATATTAATTCAACTAGTCAATTATACAATATTAAAAAGATAAACGCACTATTTCATAAGAAACAGTGCGCTATCGAATATCAATGTATTATCACTAAAAATTCAAAGTTTTTGAATAATCAGGTACTACAAATTTATCATTATTAGAATCTTTATTTGTAAACTCGGCATAATCTTTTAATGATATTTCCTTAGAGTTTTTGTACAACTCCATATCAACAAATTGCTCATATATTGAGGTTAAGTCCCCTGAGTAATTACCCATAATTTGAGCATATTTTTTAATTTCTGATTTATCAGCACCTGCACCGTAAGCTTTTGTTTTCGCATCAGTACCAGATGGACGAATCTCAATAAACTTGTCATCAAACTCCATATAAGTACCATCACCAACAAATTTAACATCTATCAAATTCGAAAAATTCAACTCACCAAATGTATTTGATAATATTTCCCTAATTTGTTCAAGCGTCATTTTGCCTTGTTTCTTAGCAACGGCCATTGTTAGGTAGAAAATGTCATTTTTTGTTCTTTTTCCTTCACCCTCAATTTTAGCTTGCTTTAACTTTTCAATGTCAGGCTCAGATTCGTTGTAATAAGAAATATCTTCTCTTATATCAAACTTGGAAATTATCTCATTTGACTTAAATACATCATGTAGATACTCACTCATAGTTTTGCCATTTTCATCCAAATAAGATGTCAATGCAGAAGCAACCACAATCGCCTCAGTTGCACTTTTTTCTCTCATTGCAACCGCAACTCTACCAGCTTGAGATTTGATAAGTTCTTCCGAACCAATAATCATACCGCCAGACTCTTCACCACCAAATATCAATTTGGGATTTACGCCAAGGTTAATATCATTACCAAGAACATCGGTAACAACAACTTCTTTTTCTGGATGCTCAGAAATTTGCTTTTCAACCTTTTTCATAATATTGGCAATCTCTTTAAATCCAACTGGAACATTCACGACTTTGATACCATTTTTGTTAGCCCATTCATCCCAAGAACGAGCTGATGCAGTAGTTTTGATAATAAATCTGGGATGCTTATCAAACAACCCATCTTTTTTCAATTGGTTAGCCCAAAAATCCATAATCATTAAGAATGACTGATTTGCAGTAAACACTGTAAGAATTCTATCACTATCAAGCACTACATAATCAACACCCAACGCCTTTAAAAACTCTATCTTGCCAGAAGATTCAATTTGACAAACAGTCAATCTATCATGGTCAGGGTCCGTAATTAGAACAGCCGTACCAACAGGATAATCACGCAACTTTTCACCATAATTCAATGAATTAATTACAGGGAAATATGGATTACCATCCTTATCTTTCGACAAAACAGTAGCGTCTACAGAATAATCATAAAAAGTCTTGTTACCTTTTGGATCAACATCATATTTGCCAATTCCGTGGAAAAATGGGTCTTCTGCTTCATTCAGCCAAACAAAATGCCCATCAATATTCAAAGCTTTTAGAATACGGCTTAACGTTCTATATGCAGAACCGCCTACATTTTCGATAACTATTTTATTGTTCAAGTTATTAATCAAATTCAAGTTTGCATCTTTCGCAACTCCATCAAGCAAATACTGCTTATAAAGAACAACGCCATCATCCAATTTTGTCATAAGTTCTTCTGAAATATAGGCATCATCGTTTGCTGAAATATGGATATCATACGAGCCATTTTTTTCAACTTCACTGAATATATATCTAATTTTTTCCACGAACAACATAGACTCTTCTGGCAAATATTGACTACCTTGTGAGTTAAGATCTTTTGTTGCATTTTTTACCGAAATACCATGGCTAGAAGTAATGTATTCTCCGCCTAGCAAATCCAATTTAAAAGCCAAGAAAGAAGCCATCCAAATCGGTATAGTCTTTCTTCCTTGAGGAACAAGAGTTTTTATCCCATGTGCAGCCTGAATTCTTGCAATCAAATCTAGAAAATCTTGTGAATTGTATCGAACCTCACACCCAGCAAGTTTTATTAACTCACTATTAGGATACAATTCTTTTGCAACCAAAGCTTTTGCTTCTGTTGCAAGCATAATACCAACCATATTAATAGGAAACCTTGTATCATAAGGGTACAAAATATTTTGTGGCCCACGAATACCCGCAGTTGAAACTTCAGCCTCTTTGGCATAACCTTTGAACCAGTCTTTTAAACCCAAGCCATAAGGATTATTCTCTGCATGGTAGGATTCTAAGTGTTCTCTTTTTAGCGTAAAAGAAAAAGCTCCCTTATACGATAAATCAACAAGTTTATTATTCTTAATGTAGTCAGGTGTTTTTGCTTCAACTGACTCGAACAAAGACTGCTCTAATGCTGAATTAGCAATATGATTATTGTATATATTTTCCATCAGATACTCCTATAAATAATAAAATCCATCTCTTAATAAAAAATTATACAAAATTCTACTCATTCTGTAAAACAGAAACAAAAAAGGTCGGGATAAACACCCGACCTTTTAAAACTATCTTAACAAATTAAACTTCTTCTTTTTTAGCGTTAATCAAGCCTTGAATTTTTTCCATAATATCGTCACCTTTTTTCTGCATATCAGAAACGATATCTTCAGCTTTTCCTTGAATTTCTTTTACAGAAGTCGGAG
>JAZSES010000237.1:0-4650 GCA_045531805.1 Candidatus Limenecus sp.
ATGCTATTAGCATTGTTTATGATAATGTTTGCAACAAGTCATATGGGCGAAAACAAAATAAAAGACGTAAACCAATCCATCGAAAAAGTTTTCACTCAAAAGACAATTTCAGAAACAACACAAGAGAATGTTGAAGAAAAATCGGAAGATAAAAACAAACAAATAAATGTTAAGAATAATGAAACAAAAACTGACAAACCTCAAATTTTCGAAAGTTCCACAAACTCAATACTAGACGGCGGAGACGGCATATTAGAAGCTTCAAAAGTAATGGAACAAATCAAAGAAGATATTAACACAGAAACGTCAATAAAAGTCTTAAAAACCAACAAGGGCGTAATTATACGCCTAAATGACACCATGCTTTTTGACCCAGGTTCTGATATAATAAAAGCGGAAGCTATTGCAACTTTGGAAAAAATAGCCGATTCAGTAGCTAAATTCCAAAACCCTATTGTGATAGAGGGACACACAGACTCTACACCAATAATGACAAACCGCTTTCCATCAAATTGGGAGCTGTCAACAGCAAGAGCAACAAATATTATCAAGTATTTGATACAACAAAAAAAATTCCCACCAAGCAGACTTTCTGCTGTAGGATACGGAGAGTATATGCCAATTGAGGACAACAATACACCTCAAGGACGTGCAAAAAACAGAAGAGTGGATATAATAGTATTAAGCTCGGATAAGTAACTAATTACAATTGGAGAGATAAAATGGCAAAACCAACACAGGCAAAAGAGCCAGATGGAAAAGATAAAGCAGAAAGTGGCGGACCTAGTTCGCTAATCATCAATGTTATTACGACAGCAATTGTTTGTATAATCTTCATTGGTGTAAACTACTTTTTACAATCAAATCTTTTGACAAATCAATTGAAAAAAGTAACAACAGAGCAATCTGAAGAATCAGCTGAACCTCTAGACAAGCCTGAAAAGGGTATTGTATTAGATTTGGGTGATTTCACAATGAACCTTAGTGATGTAGACCATAGAAGATACTTAAAAGCTAATGTTGCTGTAGAAGTTACAAATCCTGAGCCAGCACAAGAAGAAGAACCTAAAAAAGAAAGTGGTGGCCACGGTGGTCATGGCGGTCACGGAGCACCAGCTCCAGACCCTAAAGCAGAACTTATTGCAGAAATGGAACAATACAAACCTGCAATCAGAGATTCTGTTATCATGGTGTTGACAAGCAAAACATCTGATGAATTAAGTACAACAGCTGGTAAAGAACTTGCAAAACAACAAATTGCAGAATCTGTTAACGGAATTTTCGATGGGGAAAGAGAAGTTATCAGAGTCAGCTTTGGCCAATTCATAATGCAGTAAGGAAGTAATAGGGAGAAAAAATGTCAGGTTCGTTTTCTGACAATATAATAGACGGAATAGAAATGGACTATGGAGAAGCTGGTGCATTTATCAATGGCTTTTCGGACAATGATGAGCATAAAAAAGGATACAAGCTCTATAACTTCCGTAGACCTGACAAATTTTCAAAAGACCACCTCAGAGGTTTACAAGATATTCACAGAGAATTTTCAAGACAACTTTCGCTTGTTTTGACAGCATATCTTCGTATGCATTTAGAAGTTGATGTAGTTTCTGTCGACCAACTTACTTATGACGAATTTATGCGTTCAGTACCAAACCCTATCACTATCGCCATTTTTGAACTCAATCCATTACCAGGTCAAATTCTTTTGGGTATCAGCTTTGAAGTTCTTTCAAGTATTGTAGATAGAATGCTTGGTGGCGTAGGCTCAGTTGACAACAAAGCGAGAGATTTGACAGATGTTGAAGTTTCACTTGTCAAAAAAATGATTGAACGTACAATCCTGACACTAGGAGAAGCTTGGTCACATGTAATTCCTGTAGATTCCAACCTAATAGGCTTAGACAACAACTATTCAGGAATCCAAGTTGCTACTCCTGGTGAAATCGTAGCTTTAATTACACTTGAAGTACATATTTCAGGAAAACATTATGGACTATTGAGCTTGTGTTTCCCATATCCAGTTCTAGAAAACATCTTGGGACAATTAACTACTCAGCACATTTTCCAAACAAAAGGTCTTACAGCAACAAGTGAAGAACGTCAAAAAATGATAGAAAAACTTGATACTTCACATGTTGATGTAAATGTAATTTATGGCGAAACTGAAATTACAATGAAAGACTTCCTTGATTTAAAAGAGGGAGATGTATTAAAATTAGATAATGTAGCCACAGAGGATATGATTGTTCGAGTTAACGGAGAACGAAAATTCTACGCTAGACCGGGAAGAATCAAAAATAAGATTTGTGTCAAAATTACAGACAGATACGACTACTATGTTGATGCATTAAAACGCTATTTCTAGAAAGGACTTCAAATGCCAGAAGATAATATACCAAATGACAACCTTAATCAACCAAATATCCCTGGGGGATTGAATGATTTGTCAAACCCAAATCTAGCGGGAAGTGGCGTCCCAAATATGTCAATTGATGATGCAACAAATATCAATATTAATCCAACAGCACAAGATATAAGTTTTGATGAAATTGCAGGTAATGCAGTCAATGAAGTTAAAGTAGAACAGTCAGTTGAAATAAACGAACCTGTAACCGTTCGTCCTGTAGAATTTTCTCAGTTTGATAGTTATACACCAACGAATACAGATACAAACAAAAACCTAGAACTACTAATGGATATTAAGCTTGAACTAACAGTTGAGCTTGGTAGATGTCATTTACCAGTAAAAAAAGTTTTGGAACTTACTAGAGGTTCTATTATTGAACTTGATAAAGTAGCCGGTGAATCTGTAGAACTTTTTGCAAATGGAAAACACGTTGCAAATGGAGAGGTTGTTGTAATTGAAGACAACTTTGGTCTTCGTATTACTAGTATCACAGACCCTGAAGAGAGAATTAAAAGTTTATAATTTTATATAATTTATGAAAAATATATTTCAAAACACAGGCATTATACTAGCAATGACACTAGCAGGAAGTTGTCTGCCAACTGAGGCGCTACAAATTGTTTATCCTAAATCTTTAAACACAGAAATTTCAGCAGACTCAACTTTTTTCATTGGTAGCACTACTCCTGGTTCAAAACTTACTATCAACAACAAAGAAGTAAAAGTCTTTGAAAATGGTTCTTTTGTAGAAGTTGTACCTCTTAGCGATGGGGAAAATCATATTGAAATAAATTCCGAAAATGAAAATGAACAAGATGCACTTTCTTATATTATAAAAAAAGTACCCAAATGCCCAAAACCTTCGCTAGAAGCAGAACTAATTGAATTCCCCAATAATGAGTATATTTACGCTTCTGTTGTAAAAAACAATGTTCCACTTAGAACTTTGCCGGATGAAGATGCAAAAAGACTTACTCATCTTGGAGTAGATACAATAGTAATGATTAATGGCAAACAAGGTGACTACTACAGAGTTTCGCTTACTCCAAACGAAAATGCTTGGATTAAATCAGAAAATATTGTAAATTATTCAACAATAAACTCCAAAATGCTTGCATCTGCTGGAGAAACAACTCTTTCAGAAGATAAACTTTATAATTACATTAAAACACCAATCTCTTCTCAAGTACCATTCAAAATTTCGGAAACCGATACAGGCTTAACACTATATTTGTACAACATAAAAGAAAATGCATCTGACACAAAAGTTTTTGAAACAAAAGGGAATATAAAAAGCCTTACATTAAACAGCATTGCAATTGATGAACAATCAACATACTTTATCGAACTAAATAACAAGCTTTGGGGATACGATGCATATTATGAGGATAAAAATTTAGTACTCAAAATAAGAAAACCACCAGAAATTGATTCAAAAAATCCTTTGAAAAATATTACTATTGCAATAGACGCTGGACATGGGGGCAACGACGCTGGTGCAATTGGACCAACAGGGATTAAAGAAAAAGAAATAAATCTTGATGTCGCAAAAAAATTGGAAACTATATTAAAAAAAGTAGATGCCAATGTCGTAATGACAAGAACAGAAGATTGTGATATAGACCTATACGCAAGACCCAAAACAGCAAAAGAAAACAATGCACTAATAATGGTTAGTATACACGCAAACGCACTTCCTGACGGTGCTGACCCATATGAAAAACATGGAACATCAGTTTTCTATTACAACAAAGAAAGTAAAAAACTTGCAGAAACCCTCCGTGATACAATAACAAAAGAATTGGAAACAAAAGATGATGGTGTAAGCTCATATAGTTTGGTTCTAACTCGTCCAACAATGCCGTTGTCCGTTCTAATTGAAATAGCATACATGATTCACCCTGAAGAATATAAATTGTTACTTGATGAAGAATTCCGCCAAAAAGCTGCTGAATCAATAAAAAAAGGAATTGAACAATATCTTTTGGAATCTATTTCAAACTAATATAGCTTCGTTGCTACAACATCAAAGCTTTAAGCCGTCACGAATACGAATAAAAATTGTCCGAGAAAAATTCGTGATAAGAAGAACTCTGTTGAAAAGTTGCCTGTGGCAAGTTTTGAATAGAGGTAGACAAAGCAAAAACGAAGTTTTTGTGTGTCGTATAAAATATATGTGAACGAATTTTTGACAAAGTGAACCATTGAGTCGCAGACGAAATGAGTGAACCTGTCTGCAG
>JAZSES010000290.1:0-6707 GCA_045531805.1 Candidatus Limenecus sp.
TTGTACCAAACAAAGACATCAAATCCGCTCAACAGGCAAAAGTTGTTCGAGAATTTTCGCAAGAACAAGAACTAAAAAATTATTTTGAAGTTGGGCGCATGGGTATTGAACACGCATTGCTTCCAGAAAAAGGTATTGTCACAGCTGGTGACTTGATAATTGGTGCAGATTCTCATACCTGTACATATGGAGCACTTGGTGCTTTTTCAACCGGAGTTGGCTCAACCGACCTAGCTTGTGCAATGGCATCTGGTGAAACTTGGTTTAAAGTGCCACCAACAATAAAAGTTGAATTTAATGGAAAACTCAATAAATGGGTTAGTGCAAAAGATTTAATTTTACACCTAATTGGAGATATTGGCGTTGATGGAGCTTTATACAAAGTTTTAGAAATAAGCGGTAGTGCAATTGAATCAATGGAAATGGATGGAAGACTAACAATTTGCAACATGGCAATTGAAGCAGGTGCAAAAGCTGGTATCATCGTTCCTGATGAAATCACAAAACAATACTTAAAAGATAGAAGTATAAGAGAGCCAATTTTCTATACTAGCGATGAAGATGCACAATATGAAAAGGTTTTGGTATATGATGTATCAAAAATTGAACCGACAGTTGCATTCCCTCATCTACCGGAAAATACAAAACCTATCTCTCAAGTAGGTGAAATAAAAATACATCAAGCAGTAATAGGAAGTTGTACCAACGGTAGACTTTCAGATTTAGCAGTAACGGCAGAAATACTAAAAGACAGAACCGTTCATCCAGAAGTAAGATTGATTGTATTTCCAGGAACACAAGATATTTATTTAGAAGCTATAAAACTTGGATACATAGAAACAATCATAAAAGCACAAGGTGCAGTTTCAACACCAACTTGCGGCCCGTGCTTGGGTGGCTACGCAGGAATTTTAGCAGAAGGTGAAAGATGCATTTCAACAACAAATAGAAACTTTGTTGGCAGAATGGGACATGTAGAAAGTGAAGTTTACCTTTCATCCCCAGCAATAGCAGCGGCTAGTGCAGTTTTAGGTAGAATTGCATCACCAGAAGAATTATAAGAAGTATAGGAAACAAAATGACAGAAAACATAAATTTTAGAGAAATACAAGAAAAAAGAGAAGAAAGAGACCTAAGCCAGTACGCTGCAAAAAGCAGAAATACGAGAGGCAGAGCAAGAGAGGAAGAACCTTGTCCACTCAGAACAGAATTTCAACGCGACAGAGATAGAGTTATCCATTCAAAAGCATTCAGACGTCTAAAACACAAAACGCAAGTATTCTTCTCACCACACGATGACCACTTTAGAACAAGAATGACTCACACGCTAGAAGTATCACAAATTGCAAGAACATTAGCTAGAGCACTTAATCTTAATGAAGACTTAACTGAAGCAATTGCACTAGGGCACGACTTGGGACATACTCCATTTGGTCATAGCGGAGAAGATGTTTTAAACGAAATCATGCCGAGTGGATTTAAACACTCGGAACACAGCGTAAGAGTAGCAACTGTTATCGAAGATTTAAACCTTACTGCAGAAACATTAGATGGTATCCTAAACCACTCTGGCTCGTTAAAAAAGGAAAGTCCAGCATACACACTTGAAGGCAAAATCGTAAAATTGTCAGATAAGATTGCATACATTAACCACGACATAGACGACGCAATCAGAGCAAAAGTAATCAAAGCAACAGATTTACCACAAGAATGCATTGACTATTTTTCCCTAGATCGTGGAGAACGTATCACCAAAATGGTTATGGATATAGTCAACAACAGTATTGGTAAAGACACAATTTGCATGTCAGAAGACGCATTCTATCACATAGACAAATTAAGAACTTGGATGTTTAGACATGTTTACACAAACGACATAGCAAAAAAAGAAGAAGGCAAAGTTAAAGGTATCATATATGGACTTTTTGAACACTACGAAAACCTATTAAAACGAGAACTACCAAACCAAAATGAAGATGAAATAAAAAGAACAGTTTGCGATTATATTGCGGGAATGACAGACCGATACGCAGTACAAAAATACAAAGAAATCTTTGTACCAAAATCATTCAAAAATGCACCAAATGATGAATTTTTATTCACTCTTGCAAAAATAAATAACCTAAGCGTTCAACTTAGCGTTCTATAAAATAATCAAAATTTCAATTTCAATAAAATTAAAAGGAGTAAATATTCATTTACTCCTTTTTTGTACAATTTAGATTAAAATAGTTGCTACCTAATAACTTAGATAGCAACTACTAAAACTACTTAACGTCTTTATAAGAACCTTTGAACTTATCACTGTAAGCAGTGTGTAATAGCTCGTGAGCTTTGTGAGAGCCAGGTTGTTGCAAATACTCTTTGTACAATTTTTGTACATCAGGGTTGTCATTTGAACGTCTGAACTCTAACTCAGCATCTTCTTTGTAAAGACCAGCTGCGCGTTGTTCTTTAATTTTTGAATCATTAAAGCTAGCAGGTTGACCACCACCATTGATACAACCACCAGGGCAAGCCATTACTTCTAGCAATTGGAAATCAGCTGTTCCGTTTTTAATTTCTTTGATAGATTTTTCAGCTTCTTTCAATGTAGAAACAACTCTTACTTTGATTTTTGTACCATTTAGGTCAACTTCAAGATCTTTACATCTGCTATTTGCATCAACACCACGAACAGCTTTGATATCGATATCAGCAAGTCTTTCACCAGTAACTAACTCATAAGCAGTTCTGAGTGCAGCTTCTGCAACACCACCAGATGCACCGAAGATAGTACCTGCACCAGTGTATTGAGCAAATGGTGAATCACCTTCAGCTGGCTCTAATGCGTTGAAATCAATACCAGCAGATTTAATCATTTTTGCAAGTTCTTGAGTAGTCAATACAATATCAGTTTCGAATTTGTCTTCTTTTCTCAATTCAGCTCGTTTTGCCTCAACTTTTTTAGCCGTACAAGGCATAATTGAAACAATACTAATATTCTCAGAAGTATAGCCTTCGAAATATTGAGGAACAAGTTCCATCAACACACGAGAAAGCATACCTTGTGGAGATTTACAAGTTGAAAGGTGATTCAACAATTCAGGGTGTTGAGTTTCCAAATATCTTACCCAAGCTGGACAGCAAGAAGTAAACAATGGCAAATTTTCACCTTTTTTAACTCTTTCAACAAATTCGTGACCTTCTTCCATAATTGTAAGGTCAGCAGTGAAGTTTGTATCAAATACCAAATCAAAACCAATTTCTTTCAAGGCTGCATTAATTAATTTGATAGAGTTTTCACCAGGCTCAAGACCAAACTCTTCGCCCAAAGCAACACGAACTGATGGAGCAATTTGAGCTAAAACTTTTTTCTCTGGATTTGTAATCAATGCCCAAACATCATTAACTTCATTTTTAATAGTTAATGCACCAGTCGGACAAACTGCCTGACATTGACCACAGAATACGCAGTCTACGCTAGACAATGCTTTACCAGCAAGTGGTTGAACAAGAGTTCTTGAACCTCTGTTAGCAAAGCCCAAAACCGCATGACCTTGAAACTCTGCACAAGCTCTAACACACGCACCACACAAGATACATTTGTTAGGGTCACGAACTAGTGATGGGTTAGATGTATCAAGTGGAAGAAAATCTTCTTTTTCTTTTTGAACGTACTTAGACACATCTTTTATGCCATATTCTTCAGCATATTGTTGAAGCTCACATTTACCAGATTTGTCACAAGTAGTACACTCTCTGTCGTGGTTAGCCAACAACAACTCAAGAACTGTTTTTCTAATACGTCTAGTTCTTTCAGTGTTTGTTCTAACTTTAATACCAGCTTCAGGTGGCATTGTACAAGAAGAGTTAATCAAAGTTCTTCCATTTGGATATTCAACTTCGACAACACACATTCTACAAGCACCGTACTGAGTCAAGTCAGGACGATAACAAAAAGTTGGAACATTAAAACCAGCTTTTCTGATTACTTCAAGCAAGTTTGGTTCATCTGTAAATGAAACCTCTTTGCCGTTAATTATAAGTGTTTTTATATCGCTCATTATTAATTACCTTTCTTTAAATTCAAATTCCAACAACTAGCGTTGTTTAATAGCTTTAAATGGACAAGAATCCAAACAAGCACCGCATTTAATACATTTAGATTGATCAATGTGGTGTGGGTTACGTACAGAACCTTCAATTGCGCCAACTGGACAATTTCTAGCACATTTTGTACAACCTTTGCAAAGCTCTTCATCAATTTCGATTGTTTTCATAGCTTCACAAACACCTGCAGGACATCTCTTGTCTTGAATGTGAGCGATGTACTCATCTCTAAAATATTTCAATGTTGAAAGAACTGGGTTAGGAGCAGTTTTACCCAAACCACACAAAGAACCATCTTTTACAGCAATAGCAAGTTCTTCAAGAGTTTCAATATCTTTCATCTCGCCTTGACCTTTAACAATTCTTTCAAGAATTTTCAACATATTTTTTGTACCTTCACGGCAAGGTACACACTTACCGCAAGATTCATTTTGTGTAAAGTTCATGAAGAATCTTGCAACTTCAACAATACAAGTATCTTCATTCATTACAACAAGACCTCCAGAGCCAACCATTGCACCTGCGGCAATAAGATTGTCATAGTCCATAGGCAAATCCAAGTGTTCTTCTGTCAAGCAACCACCTGAAGGACCACCAATCTGAACGGCTTTGAATTTTTTACCGCCTCTAATACCACCACCAATATCAAAAACGATTTCTCTCAAAGTAGTACCCATTGGAACTTCGATAAGACCAGTGTTGTTAACTTCACCAGTAAGAGCGAATGTTTTTGTACCTTTTGAGCGTTCTGTACCCATTGAGCTAAACCACTCAGCACCTTTCAAAATGATAGGAGCAACGTTAGCAAGAGTTTCTACGTTATTGATAAGAGTAGGTCTTCCAAACAAACCTTTGTTTGCTGGGAATGGTGGTTTTGGACGAGGCATACCTCTCTCACCTTCGATAGAAGCAATAAGAGCAGTTTCTTCACCACAAACAAAAGCTCCAGCGCCTTCTTTGATATGGATTTCAAAGTTGAAATCTGAACCCATAATATTTTTACCCAAGAAGCCTCTTTCTTCAGCTTGTTTTATAGCAACTCTTAAACGGTGAATTGCCAAAGGATACTCAGCTCTTACGTAGATATAAGCTTCGTCAGCACCAATTGCAAAACCTGCAATAGCCATACCTTCTAACAATTTGTGAGGGTCACCTTCCATAACACTTCTATCCATGAAAGCACCTGGGTCACCTTCATCACCATTACATACTACATAGCTCTTGCCACCTTTGTTAGCTGCAGTAAATTTCCATTTTTGACCTGTAGGGAAGCCACCGCCACCTCTACCACGCAAACCAGATTTAATAATTTCATCAATAACTGCGTCAGGGTTGTTTTGTTCAAGAACTTTGTGCAATGCCTCATATGCACCCATTGCAATAGCTTCATCCAAAGATTCAGCATTGATTTCACCGCAATTAGCAAGCGTTGTTCTTGTTTGTTTTGCATAGAAGTTGATATCTTCATTTTTGAAAACATGTTGTTGAGATTGTGGATCAACATAAAGAAGTCTTTCCACTGGTTTACCATCTTTAACATGGCTTTCAACAATTTCTTCTACATCTTCTAATTTTACTTTTACATAAGTTACATCCAAATCAGGAATTACAACCAACACGCCTTGTTCACAAAAACCGTGACAACCAGTTGGAACAATTGTAACCTTGTCTTGTTGTGTCATTGGACGAACATTTGCACCCAATTCTTTAAATCTTTCAATAACTTTAAGTGAGCCATTTGCAACACAACCAGTACCAGCACAAACCAACACTCTCAAACCTTGTGCTTTAATTTGCTCTTTAACTCTCTCTTGTTCGTGTTTAATATCAATCAAATTTGCCATTTATTTACCCTCTTTCTCTTCATTTGTAATCGTTTCGATAACGATTTTTATAGCATCAGCTGTCATTTGAGGGTAAACAGTACCATTTACAACAACAACCGGAGCCAAACCACACGCACCTAGACAACTAACGGTTTCAAGTGAAAACAAACCATCTGCCGTAGTATACTTGCCATCTTCCAATTTTAAGCATTGTTTAATTGCGTTCAATACAGGCATAGAACCTCTAACGTGACAAGCGGTACCATCACAAACTTTAATTTCATACTTGCCTTTTGGCTCTAAACTGAACTGTGCATAGAAAGTTGCAACACCATACACTGTAGCTGGTGACAAACCTTCAATTTTTGTACCGATGTAAGTCATTGCATCAAGCGGTAAGTAGCGAAATTCCTCTTGCACTTTTTGCAATACAGCAATTAAATTTGACTTTTTGTACCCATAAGAAGACAAAATTTCATCAACTTTTGAGTAGTCAATTCCTGCGTGAGTCTCTTGGCTCATTAGCTTCTCCTTCTTTATATAAAACATTATTAGACCAATATCGTGAAACAAATCACAATTACAAAAACATGGTAACAAAAAATCACTATAAAGGCAACAAAAAACAAGACTTTACATATCATTTAAATGTTGTAAAATAAAACTAAGTTTGTCCGAGAAAAATTCGTGATAAGAAGAACTCTGTTCAAAAGTTGCCTGTGGCAAGTTTTAAATAGAGACTCTGCCGAAACAAAGGTGACTAAATGTCACGTTTGTTGAGAGGTCAAA
>JAZSES010000302.1:0-11645 GCA_045531805.1 Candidatus Limenecus sp.
ATAGTCCAGATTGTGATGAATATGGACTGTATAGTGCAGAACTCCAAAAATCTGAAGAAATTCGATATCAGTTATGCTTGCATAAAAAAGAGACATTGGAAGAATTTTTGGATAAGTATAGAGATGTTACAGAACCAACGATAAGAGAATATATCAATATGGTTCAGGATTACTATGATGGTAAATTAAAACGTTTTATCAATAAGTAAGCAATGAGAATCACATGAAATTATGTTTTGTGTGATTTTCTTTGATTTATGAGCAAATATTATTGAAATTTTAGCTCGAAATTGGTATAATAATAGTAAAAGAATTTTGAAAGGAGATATCTTATGGAACTAAAGAAACCTGAATTTGAGATAGCGAAGTTTTGTGAGGGTACATTGACTGATGTTACGTCAATGTCGAATTTAGTATTTAGTCATCAGAGAGACATGTTCTTTATCAATGGTTTAGCACCTGAACCTGTATATATTACTTTTTCTAATGGCGACAAGGGTCCTTGGAGCGTATATTTAGTAAAAAGTGAGAATGCAAATGGTGCAAAAGAGTATAAGGTATTTGTACCTGATGATATGTACTATTTAGAGCGTCTGTATTGGCTTGGTACATTGTCTCAATATGGTTTGTCATTTGAGATGGTGTATGGTCAGCTGTATACGATGTATGTTTTGAGTAAGCAGCATGCTGGCGTTGTAAATGAGTCAGTGTTGAAATACATTGATACCATTGTTAATACGTATTATGTTAAAGATGATTTTGATTTGAGAGATTTTGCAAAGGAATTGTTTTTAATTGTGTACTATAAGATGGTAGCAGATGAACATTCAGCAAATGGTAATGATGTTATTTTAGGTGCAGGATTGCGTATGCTTGGCTTGCACAGATTGTTATTGGAACAGTATTCATTTGTTACAGCAGGCGTTATGGATGTTGGAATGAGTTCTGATTTGAATAAGCGTCAGGCTGAGCTTAGAGGTATTGTATTGTTCTAGTAGTTCGCCTACGTATGTAGGCGTGTATTGAAACGTTGCCACAGGCTACAAAAAAGGAATGATAGAGAATCGCCTACGCATGTAGGCGTGTATTGAAACCGCTTATCACTTTTTGAATTAAAGCCGAAGGAATCGCTTACGTATGTAGGCGTTTATTGAAATATTAAGTAAAAAAAATAATCCCCATTCCGTTCTAAGGAGTGGGGATGTTGATTTTATGCAAATTGTGCAAGCTGTTTGAAGCAGTCTTTACCTCCAGCAATCTGTTTACCATGTTCCAACAAATAGCAAACTCTCATTGTGTTTGTTGAAATGCTGCAAAAATCAGCTAAACGGATGAGGAGTTTTTCAGACATTTCTTTGGTTGTGTATAAGATAACATAATATTTATCCTTGTTTTTCACAACACAATTACGTTTGTCGTTAAAACTGGTAATCATTTTGCAGACTTTGATTGCTTCATCCAGTTTGTTAAATTCACAACATAATACGGCTGTGCCATTATTGGTTTCTTCTGGTTCATCATCATAATCTTCATCTGTTTCCATATGACGATATGCATCTTCAATATCACGGATGCATTCCATAAGCTCATCAGCATTAGGAATACCTGCGTCAGCTAAGTCAACTGGTTTAATGATGAATGATACGCATTCTTCCTGTGCATTAACAGAAGCGTCAATTGCTAACATCTTGTGATTGAATTCTTCCATATCAAATTCAATGTGGTTTGGAGCTTCCTGTAATATGAATTGAACCATACCTGATGATACGGCAGGATGCTGTAACATTTCCATATTGTTGATGCCCATGTCTACCATTTCTTTGAATGGGATATCACACTGAATGCCTTCTTTTACTTTATGAAATACCATTGTTTTTATCCTTTCTGTATATCGTGACATAGCGTTATGCTATGCCACGAATGATGTCGTCAATTCTTGACAATGTGGTATCAGCATTTTGCTTCTGTAAGTCAATACGCTGAGTTCCGTGGTAGTTTTTCTTGAAGCTCTTAAAATGAACTTCATTGATTTCCATACCAAGAGTCATGTCATACTGCAACTCCTGGTTCTGAACATCAATCTCAATCTTAGGATAAAGTCTGATTTCGTCGTTGTACTGACGAGCTTTAATCCAGATTTTGATTTCCGATAACGCTATGCCTTTGTCTAATACAGCTTTAGCCATCTGTGTAGCTTTTTCGGTTAAATCTCTTAATATAGCATTGTCATTATATGATTCATGACGAATGCTAATCTGACACTGTTCCAAAGTGTTCAGGTAGTTTAATCTTGCTTGTAAGTAAGCAGATAAAACATCTTTGTTGACAATATCTGTGATATCCACATTATCACACAATACAGAAAAGATAGTAGCATCTTTTGTGCTAAATCTTGCACTGTAGTGTGAGTTTGGTATCACTACAAATAATGTATTATCTGTGAGTGCTGGTGTTTCTAATGTGAGTTTGTTCACATCGAATACTGCAAGCTCATGGTTACCTTCCATACTCACACAGATTGCGATACCATTTTGGTGTAAATTTGCAATCTGATATCGACTCTGACCGAGTCTTACAATATCATTGTTTTTCATTTTTTTGCCTCCTCTTGGGTGTTATGATTATAGCTTCACATTGCAAGTCGCAGGTTTGTGAAAACCTGTAATAGACTTAGCAGTGGAAGAGTAGTTTTGTAGGTTATGTGAGTCTCAAATTTGAAGTAAATTTGAAGCTATATGATTTCATATTATATTTTAATTGAAATTCAAATAAAAAGCAATTCCCGAAGGTAAAAAAGTAGCCTGTCCGAAGACAGGCTACTCTGGAGGGTAGAAGAATAAAAAAAGAGTGAGAATTAAAGCTGATGACAGGATTCGAACCTGCATCCTTCGGGGCTTCCGCTGTTCTGCCATTAGAGGTGACGTCTTATCCTCTGCGAACTCCATCAGCATATTTTTTAAACCCCTATGGATGATTACGTTCGTCGCGTAATCTTTATCCATAGGCTATTCCTACCGTTCCTTACACTGCAACATGCAAGGATGCTATTAGTAGGAGCTGTTTCAGACGCTCTCTGAAAAGAGTTGCTGTTTTTAAGCAATGGTCTAAAACAGTTGAGTAGACTGAGTGGGATTCGAACCCACACCTGCATCGTGCGTCGCTCTATGTTCCAATTCTTAACTTGACTCGACTTGCTATCGTCTATCCAAATTGAACACGTCATCGCCTATTTCCCGCTACCCACCACTACCGATAGGAGTCACCGAATCGAACGGACCACTGTTTGAAATAACTTCATATCCCTATGAAGTCCAGTGCCAGCCCCTTGCTGGTCGATGGATTCGAACCACCGTGGACGGAACGCCGACAGCTCTGCCATTAGAGCTATCAATCTATACGAACCTTGCTCCCTTCAGTTTGTCCAGGAGGTTGGTTCTTTTTTTAAGTTTTTCGGGCAGCGGCAAGCTCAATCTAGCTTCGCCGCCACCTCAGTTAATTTTTATGCGATTTTAGGTACCTCCACCTGCGCCCTGCTGCGCTCCACGGTCACCCTCAATCGCATTTTTTTTATTCCACGGATGCCAGCGGACCCTCCGCCAGCTTAATTCCGCAGAATTTTTCGTAATCTTAACACCGTAACCTGCGCCTCTCCGCCGCCCAGGGACGTCTCCCCGCGGCACCGCGCCAACTTTTGCTGTGCCCTCTCGCAGCCACTGCAGCCCTGATGCTGCCCACACCGCCTGGCACCGCCACCTGACATAGTGTTCTCGATTACCAAAACTAAAGCCGAGGCAACATTGTTGCCCCAACCCAGCCCTTATTCTTTTTCATATTCGTATTCCACGAGAAGCTTTGATAAGAGTGGAATGATGTTCTGTGTTGCATCAATGGTAGGTCCATCCCATTGTGCTCTGATATTCCCGTTGTCATCAACAAGCACTTGGATTCCTTCAAGGTGGCGAATGCAATCCTGCTTGTCGGTACCATAGTCTAAAAAGAAGACCATATCATATGGTACATTATGATTACGTAACCACTCTGTTTTTGCAGTACGAATTCTATTGTGAAAATTTTCAGTTTTCGTGCAACTGAGCCACGAGTTGATTACGATTTTCCAACCTTGCTCTTGTAATTTATTAAGTATATGGTTGAAAATTTTCATGTTATAAATAGGTTTCGCAATACGGTACGGTGTTTCGTCTTGTAAGTCGTCAAGGTAATGTTTCCAACCTTCGACACCATAAAAGTCTACAAATGTACCGTCCATGTCAAGAACTAGATATTTATCCATAGATAACCTCCTATGTCTTATGTGAAAAGTGTGTAGAGTAGCAAAATTTGAACCGAAGTGTGTCAACGCTTTAATGATGTATTTTATATAGCAAAGGTGAAAATTATATAGGAAAAAATAATAGGTGACTACCTGAGGTAGCCACCTTTTTACTAAAAATCAAATGCTGTAAGCTTTTTGATATGTTCCTTTATCTGTTCTAAATCAAGAGATAGGAACCATTTCATTCGTTCTGCACCCACGCAGTTATTGAACCAGTTGATGAGTGTGCAAACTTCGTCGATATTGAGATTGTAACCATCTGGTTCAAATCCAAGCTCTTCATATTTTATTTGGAATGTGATTAACTTTAAACCATTGGCTATATCGGCGAAGCCTGCTTCCAGATATTTTGTAACCATGGTATTAAAGTAATCTGTGACAGATTGTTTCTGTCCAATTTTTAATAACGTTCCACATTCTGTATCAAGCAGAATCGTAGCATCTTCGTCAATCATGAAAGCACCATTGATTCTGCTGTAAATGGAACCGTTTTCCACGTAGTAATGTCCATTTTCGTGCATAATTAAACCTCCAAATCTTTGCATGTGGTTAAACCACGATTGTGCATTTCGGTTTCAATCAGAGCATCAATTTTGTATGCTACGTTTGATACCGAGTCATCATTTCGTAGTGATTCGGCAATTCCATTGTGAAATTCTTTATTGAGTTCACAAAGTTCTTCATTTGTTGCATTTTTTACTGTGTTGAGCATTTCTTTGTATGTTTGTGCATCTTGTTTGCTTATATGTTTGTGAATGCGATGTACAGCTAAGCGGTTATTTGCAAATTTCACAAACAGTGGAGTAGTAGCTAAGATGTCAATTGCACATAATATGTGCAATATGTTGTGCTGGTAGCAGAAAGCTATTACAAGAAATCCTGTAACTGCAAACCCTAAGCCTATGAGTAGATTAAATGCATAGTTTTTGATTTGAGTTGTGTTCATATTTTGTCTCCTTTTGAAAGTGTTTTATAGTGTAACTGAAATTCAAATCGAAGTAACATTGTTACTTGAAACGTAGGTGAAAATGTAAAATGTTATTGATAAATGAGACCTTTTATGATATTATTTCAAGTGTATCATTTGATGAATAGAGGGGTAAGGTGATTAACATTGAATGGTAAGTTTAAGATTTCAATATGTAATGAATTAAGAGAAAGAGGAAAGAAAATCTTAAATTCTGAAGAATTTAAGAAGTGTTGTTTTATAACACATCATAAGAAAACAACGGCTGGTGCTCATATGTTTCATGTAGCGTATGTGTCTCTTGCTATATGTAATGTGTTAGAGCATTTACATATAAAGATAGATAGAAACAGTGTTGTGAAAATTAGTTTGTTACATGATATTGGAATGATACATAGGTATGTTAAATTCCATTCTAAGTTTATAACAGCATTTAAGCACCCGTTGGAGTCTGGTTATATATCAAAAGATTTTGGCGTTACAGATAAAGAGTTGAAATCAATAAAGCGTCATATGTTTCCAATTTATCCAATACCTCCGATGAATATAGAGGGTATTGTGTTATTGATTTCTGATAAAGTTTGTAGTTTTAGAGAAGCAGCTGGTATATTGTGTCCGTATAAACCAGCAATGGTTTGAGGTGGTTATTATGGTATATATACCTAATTCGAAAAAAAGTGATAAGCACTTGCGTATTGAGATAGTAGTAATAATTATAAGTTTAGTTATTATGATTATTGTGTCTGGTTTTCAATTTTTCTGGAGAACACAATGTACAGAACCAGTAAAAGCTGTATTTGTTTCTTATGATAAAACTGCAAGGAAATCATTTCTTAGTTTTGATGCTAAGTATAAGTATTTTTATAATAATAAGATGTATGTATCTGAGTCGATAAATCATAGGTTTTTAAAGGGTGATAATCAACCTGGTGATGTTTGTGTTGTATATATCAATCCTGAACATCCGTATCAAATGAAAGATTCAGATAGTTTGTTTGATTTCAATGATTTAACGATGTTTATATTGGTTCCTGTAATATGGAAAGTTATAAATTTACAAAAAGCAGAACTTAAAAGTCGAAAGCGTTATAAAAGAAAATAGAGTCACCTTGCGGTGGCTCTATTTCTACGTTAATCTGTAATAAGTTCTACAATTGTTATATTTGTTATATCCATGAGATTGATTATGTTACCTGTTGGAAGTACAATTTCAGGTCGTGTAGGGTAACTTTTTGTGTTTTTGTGAACTATACCCACACTACCATTTGATAATTTCACTTCGGTGCCAATAGGATATAATGCAACACAATGAATAAGAGCTTTTACTACGGATTCATCAAACATCATTTCATTTTGACTCATAATAAACTCAAATACATCAGCTGGATTGATACGTTCTTTGTAGCTACGTTTGCTTATCATAGCATCATAAACATCAGCAACATGAATAATTTTAGCTACTTTATGTATCTCATCATGTGATAGACCTCTAGGATAACCTGAGCCGTCTTCGTTTTCATGATGAGAGTAAATAGCATTTCGTACAACGCCAGTAATGTTTTGATTGTTTTTAAGCATTTCAAAACCGTAGTACGGATGTTTTTTCATTTCTGCATATTCTTCATCTGTAAGTTTTCCTGGTTTATTGAGGATGGTGTCATCAATGCAGGATTTTCCGATATCATGCAGCAATGCAGCTTGAGACAGTTCATATAAACGGTCATTGCTAAGACCCATATCAACACCAATCATAGTAGCAATAGTAGCAACATTGATTGAGTGCATGTATGTTAAGTTATCATATGAACTGATAGTGATTAGTTCATGCAGTACATCAGGATTTGCTATGACGTTGTTTGTGATAGTATTAGCCACAAATAAACAGTCATCAATGTTGATGTGTTTGAGACTTCGTAATGCCTGTAAACGGGTCACATCAGAGAGCATTGGCTCATATTTGATTTCCTCATTTTCGGCATACACATATAAGCCTTTGAATTGTAGTTTGGTGATACGATTGATTAACGATTTTGTGAGCGTTTTGTTTGCATTAAGAAGTATTCCACCTTCATTGTTATAGATGGTCATAGCAAGTGTCATACCCTCTTGCAATTTGTTTACGGGAACGTATTTCATAATCGACGTCTCCAATCTTTATATTTGTGTATAAGGAAGAACCATATAAAAATTATATTGTCATAGTTACAAAACACTCAGATATGATTTGATGTGTGGTCAAAATGTATTCAATTTTGATATCATCAAGTATTATTATTACCAAGAAATTGACAATTTGTCAATCGGTAAAATGTCAGTAATTTCTTGCTATTTATGTTGGATATTTCGGGATTTCACTATTAGTCATAAATCACATGAAATAGCGGCAAATAAAAAAATTTTATTTTATTGATATTGGGATTTACATTGATTGATAAATTGTGTATAATATATGAGAAGATTTAGAGTAATAAATGTTTCAGAAATGAGGGATTTTAATTATGGCAAAAATGTTGAAGGCACCAGAGAAGACAAGAGTATTGTCTGATGATGAAGTAGTGAAAATAGTAAAAGAGAATAGTTCCCGTTACCTTGTTTTGCAGAGATATCAGTCTCTTGATGATAAAACATTTTTTAGTGCGTATTTGCAGTTTACTGAAGGTATATTACCACAAGGTAATCCTGCCTTTGTTGATAAACGCTATCCACAAATCACATCTAATATGTTTTATATTGTTGAATCAAGAGAGTGCAAAAATTTGATTACTGAATTAAATTTACGTTTTGAGAATCTTCGTAAGACTCATACTGTTTATAAAAACGCAAGAGATAAGGAGTATTTTGGTAAGGCTCTTACTAAAGAAAGTAGAAATCAAATTTAGAGAGGAGAAATTTGTTATGACAAAGTATAGATATTTCATGTCTGGTATGTTTTGTCCTACCGATGGTGAGGAATATGAGATAAATATACCTTCGCCTTTTCTACATAATTCAGAAGCAGATGCAATGAAAGACAGTGGTTTTGGTTATCGTTTTTGTTTATTAGACGATAGTATTGGTCCTGTAATTGTTGTATATGAACATGAAAATTTTGAAGCAGTAAAGGGTAAAGAAGGTATATATCTGAAGCAATGGGTGGAAGGTAATGTAACTAAAATTTACACTTTTGAGGAGTTTAGAAAAGAAAATGGTTATATTCGTATGTTGAAACCTGAACTGAAAGGTAGAGGTTTTATAGATGGAGATACAGATTTTCTTGACACTGATAAAACATTCAAAGATGTGTTTCCTGATATGCAAAAACAAAAGTTGTATTATATTGACAGCGAAGCATATTATATTGAATCTGTAGAGTGTAATGAATAAAAAATAAGCCTACCGAGGATGAATCCCCGATAGGCTTTTGTTTTATCTTTTGCTGAAATCTGGAAGCCAGTTTTCCTCAACTGGACGTCTGAGCATTGGTGGTACTGTTTCAGCGTAGAACGCAGAGCGTTCAGCTGTAGCCATATCAATGAACCAGAAGTCATCACCATTCTGCATGATATCAATGGACCACTGACCGTGTAAGTCAACCTGAGGCAGAATTTCTGCAAGTTTGGCAACAACGGTGTCCTTATTGGCGTTATATCTAGCCATTAGTTTTTCTTCGGCAGCAGAATATGTGATGTAGTCATGAATCATATCTGGGTCGTTGCTATCTTCAGCATGACCGAAGCGTTTCTTCATAACTTCTGGGTCCCAGTATGGGTGGATGCCGAGCACTTCATCGGTATCGAAATCAACAAACACACGGTATTCTGTGTGAAGTGGAAGACCATGATATATGGTCATGTTGTCTTCTTTATCTTCGATAAACTCACGCACAACCCATTCGTTTGTTGTGCTTACACCATAGGTTACAGGCTGTTTTCTACCAGATAAGTCATAATGAGCCATAGCGAGAGCTTGACTGTGGATGAACAACAGGTATTCGCCAAGTTCACGTACTTCTTTAGCACCGCTAACGCGAGCGTTTCTGAAGTCGAACTTAGAGGAATACGTACCTGTTTTGATGAAATAGTCTTTTGTTTCATCCAGCTCAAAAGCTTTCTGACAAAACTCGTCTACGATGTCAAGAGTAGTACGAGTGTGACTCATGTATTCCAGACGTGTCATCTGAAGAAGTGTCAACGGAATCTTGATAATTTTGGTGTTTGGAATCTTGAAAAATCCACCGTCTTCCATAGGCTGAACCATTTTTGGTAACCAGTAACCCATGCTGATAGGGTTGGTACCGATGATTTCATAGGTGATGCTGTCGAGGTCCTGAATGTCAAGTCCCTGACGAAAGATGTTATAGAAATCCATTTTCTTCTTTGGATTCTTTTCTTCCAGATACATCTTGTATGTCATGAGTAGCATATCGGACGAACAGATACCTGTATCTGTTTTCATCAGATTACCTGTGAGTTCAGGACGAAGTGCTTCTGGTAAAGCTTTTATATCATCGTTTGTGATTGTTTTATCTGTAAGATAAAGACCAGTATCACAGTAATTGATAGTTGTAGCCTTACCTTTTTCGTAAGACCAAACGGTTGTCTGGTTTAGAAGCTCTTTTACGATGGTATCAATCATTTCTCCAAGCTCTGCAGGAGAGTCGGTTGTGATACCTTCGTGCATTTCAGCCATCTGCTTTGCATTAACTTTGAAGAAGTTGTCTGAAACACCTTCTTCTAAAGTATGCTTATTGTAAGCTGCTTCGAATGCAGCAAGTGCTTCAGAACTTGTGTTAAGCATTGCTGCAATGTCTTCTTTTGACATCATTTGAGGTGCTTTTTTGTTATTGAAAATATTCATTAAGTTAAACATAATCATAGTCTCCTTTATATTAAGATTGTGTAGTAGTCTGAGCCCCAATCTGTAAACTTGTATTCGCGGCTTTCTAAGGCACCTTCCCAACGATTGCTGTCGTGTGGAAGTTTGTGAATTGCTTGAGAGAGGATTCCTTCTCGGTTCATTTGCATGAATACTTTGTCAAGGTCTTTGACTTTCACACACAGTTTTATTGCTACGTTTTCTTTGCTGAGAGAGCTAAAGCCTTCTGCTTTGTGCTGCCGTATTTGTTCCATCACGGCATCGTATAACTTAGCATAAGGTAGTTTGCGTGTGTGACGCTTTAATCTTTTGTGAGGAACATTATTGTCAAATTTGGCAATTTCATTTTGCCAGAATTGCTGTTCCTCTTCAAGTTCCCGCAATTTTTTCTGTTCTGCGGGCGACATGGAACGTCTTTTTGCATGAACATCACCTGTGATATAGATTATCATATCATGGATGCGATTCAACTCTTTTTTAATCTGTTTGAAGTATGCGTCGGTGTATTCTGTGACTTTAGAGATTCTCTCTTGTTTTTCGCCGTCTACATACATGGTTTGATATTCTCTCAACATAGTTTTTACCCTCCTTAAAAAAGTAGCGCCAGCCCTAAGGCTGACGCTGTTTGTTGTATTAAGCGAGGTCTACGGTGTCGGTATCGTAGTCCTCAGTTTCTGTGTCTTCATATTCGATGACACCCTTATTCGCAAGCTCTTTTGCTATGAGCATGCTTGGAGCTACACATAAAATCATCTCCATCATAGCATGTACTAAGAGTTCTTCGAACTCTCTTCCAGCAGCGGAACCTGCATACATAATGTAGCAAGCGGCACCTACAGCAACACAAATTGCTATGATTACCATAATCATTGCTGCGATTTTGAATGCACATGCAGTTCTTCTTTTGAGAATTGCCTGCTCATTTCTACGAGCCATGCTCCTCAGTCTGTAATATTCCTCTGTGGATACTAATCTGTAATTTTCTACTTTCATGTTCTTACCCTCCGTATGTAATGTATTTTATGTATCTTTGGTTTGTAAACCAAAGTAAAGTCCGAATTTTGGAACAAAATTGAAATCCGATTTTTTTATTAAATTTCCTGCTATATTCTATTGAAAAATCGCCAAAAATGAAGTAAAATTGTAGTGTAAGTTCTGATAAATGAGGAGTGAAATAAAATGAATTATTTAGAAGTAATACCAGTGGAATTAAAAAGACATATGGACAAGTTCAATACTGTAATTATCACAAATAAACGAGCTGTGAGAGAAGCAATGGAACAACGTGGAATGGAAGATTGCGATAGCATTATGGTGCGTAAACGAAACCAGCGAGGACAGGTGACACGAATTTTGGTTTATGTAGGTTCACCAGAGAATGTATTACATGAAGTTGGACATATATTGGATATGTATCATGGGTCCGATACTTATTGGTCTGGGTCTGATACATTCCAGGAAATCTATAAGAAAGAGAGTCCTTTAGCAACG
>JAZSES010000255.1:0-2495 GCA_045531805.1 Candidatus Limenecus sp.
ATTTCTGGCTCATATAAAACTATGTTTAATTTTGTATTTATTTTCATAAAAATCCTTTATATTTTATATTACACTTCGTGTTTCTTACATAATTTTCTCAGATATTTGTATTTATTATACAAAAGATAAATTTATAAAAAAACAGACTTCGGGAAAAGAAGTCTGATGTCTGGAATTAAGAATAGTTGGAAGTATGAAAAAGATTTATTTGTTGATTATATTAAAAATAAAAATTATCAAATGAACAATTACCCGACTAACTATTCCATGTTAGACAGGTGGGCTATATTGTTCCAATAAAAAAGGTCGAGGTAAAATCGACTTTTTTATTTATGAACCTGAGACGATAATCGTAAAATCACTATGTACACAGTACATTCTTATTGGGTCATAAACGAATTGAGCCCCTTTTATTTCTGGAATTTCTTTTTTTAACCAACTTATAAAATCACTTGTTACCGCCGTGTTGTGTCCTATTATTTGTGAGTGTGGCAATTGTGCGCTACCCATGCAATTTACTTCGTATCCTGAAGATTTAAGTTCTTCTTTGATTTTCATCGCTTCTGACTCTTTGTCTTGAGAGTACATAATACCTGCTACAAGTTTTTTACCAGTGTTTGTTGGTCTATCTCTGTATATCATTCTATTTATTACTTCTTGTGTTTTTTCAGGATCGAGAATCCAATAGCTAATATACCCTTTCTTTGATGGCGAACCAGGTAGTGTTGCAAATTCAACATCATTCATATTTATATTTCTTAATGCAGCGGCCAAGTGTGACATTTCATATAATGTCAAGTTTGTTTTTACATAATTAGAAGCAATATTTAAAACCTCAGGAATTTTGGGGATTGCAGTTGGTGATTGTAGTTTTTCAAGAACTGCTTTTACAAACCATTGTTGTCTTGAAGTTCTTCCAATATCTCCCAATCCATCTTTTCTGAACCTTAAATATCCTTCAACTTGAGTTCCGTTAAGAACATGCATTCCTTTTGATAGGTTGATGTGAAGTTTTGCCGTGTAGTCGTGATATTGCATATCTTTTTCAATATATACAGGAACTCCACCCAATGCATCAACAAGTTTTTTTACAGCTTCATTGTTGATAATTATGTATTTGTCAATTTTTATACCAAGAGTATCTTCAATAGTTTTTTGTGTAAGTTCTATACCACCGAGAGCGTGGGCCGCATTTATTTTTTGGACTCCGTGATCACCAGCTAGATAAACTTTACTATCTCTAGGTATTGAAATTGCATTTACAGAACGTTTCGATGGATCAATGTTTACTAGGATAATTGTATCAGAACGTGTACCTTTAAATTTGTCTGCACCTTCTCCGTTTGAATCTACGCCTAATAACAAGATATTTTGTTTGTGTTGTAATATTGGGAGATTAAACCCCTTTTGGGTTTTGGGGCTAATATCTCTCACATAAGCTTTTAAAAGTTTTGAATATTTTGAATTTGAGCCAATAGTGCTTATGTATGCTATTCCAATGATACAAACAAGCAATGAAGTGAACAAAAGACCTATAATCATTCTTCCGAAACCACCTTTTGCTTTTGATTGTTTTTTATGTTTATAAAGATATTGATTATACTGTTCTTCTTTATTTTTTAATTCGTTCATTCTAACCTATCCTATTTTTCGGCTGAAAAAAGTAAATATCTTAAGTTTATATTACTCCAAACAAATTATTTTTAATACCAAAATGATTTAAATTTTCTGTTTTTTTAATTATAATTAACAGTATGAAAAGTATTGAAATTAAAGAAAAGATAGCTAATGCAAAACGCATAGTTTTTAAATTTGGAACTAATGTTTTAAGAAATGATGACAAAGAAATTTCTTTATCAAGAATTTACTCATTTATTGAAGATATTGCGCAACTAAAAAAACAGGGTAAAGAGGTTATTATTGTGACTTCTGGTGCCGTTGGTTTGGGTGCAAAGAAGCTCAATGTTGATTCTTCTGAAAGTATGTCTGTAAAACAGGCATGTGCCGCTGTTGGACAGTCTAGGCTTATGTGTATTTATGAAGATGGCTTTGACAAATATGGATACACCACGGCTCAAATTTTGTTGACGGAAGAAGATTTTACTCAAAGAATTAAGTACTTGAGTTTGAATGATACATTAAATACTCTGATTTCATTGGGTGCTATTCCTGTAATCAATCAGAATGATACTGTGTCTACTGAAGAGTTGGCTTTTTATAAAGATGCTTTTCAGGTTAGCTTTTCTGATAATGACAAGCTATCAGCTTTAGTTGCCAGTGAACTGGATGCCGATTTGTTGGTTGTTTTGTCCGATATAGATGGTTTGTTTGATGATAATCCAAAAACAAATCCTGATGCAAAAAAAATAGATGTTGTTGAGGAAGTAACAGAAGAATTTGAAAAATTTGCTAAAAATCATGAACAAGCTTCTTTCTATCAAACACTAAATTGGGGAGATTTAAAACGAGAAAATAATTGGTATTCTCACCTAGTT
>JAZSES010000251.1:0-5536 GCA_045531805.1 Candidatus Limenecus sp.
TAATATAAATCACAAAGGAAAAAACATGATTAATTTACGAAACAAAATGAATCAACATCATCAACACCATAACATCCCGGAGAGGTTATGGGTATTTTGATGTATAGAATCTAATGTTTCATCAAATTCTTTTATAAAAACACCTCTTCGGGAATCTCGAGAGGTGTTATTTTATGAAAAGAATTGGAGAATATCATGTCAATAACAAATATTATTTCAGCACTAGGAAATAACAATAGCATTTACCCATTATTAGTTAGGGATTGTGGTATTGAAAATGTCGCAAAAGTCACAATGACCTATACTCAAAATGCCAAAGATTCAAAATTCATAGCACAACAAGCAACACGAGAAAGAATAATTGATGAGTATGGCACATCTGCAGTTTGGTTGGGTGGTATACCCGTAATGAATTTAATATCAGATAAAATGATTAATTGGTCAGGGCTATCGCCAGAGACAAATATAAAATTGCTTAAAGAATCAAAAGCACAAGGTATAGAAAAGAATATAGAAAAATTCAAAAATTTAGCCCCGAAAGAAGTAGGTGAACTGATTAAAATTAAAAACAACAAAAAAATATTCCAAAATGCACAAATTGCCAAATTATTAGCTACAACACTAATCCCTATCGGAATAATGGGATATGTATTACCCAAAGCAAATTACAAGTACACTGAAAAAAAATTAGCAGAACGACAAAACAAAATAAAAGCTAATAATCCATTAGAAATAAAAAGCAAAACTTTCCAAACATTTAAAAGTAATAAAAAAAATAATACAGAAAACATAAGTTTTAAAAGTCTAGCCAAATTAGCAGATTTATCAACGCTGCAAAAAATGATGATACTTGATGGAGGACTAACACTAGGAAGAGTTCAGACCGCAAGAAACAAAAACGAAAAAGTAGAAATGGGATTTAAGATGGCTGGTATGTGTTATCTAAATTACATAGCACCAAAAAAAATAGAAAAAGTTTTAAACAAAACAACAAAAAAGTTATTTGGAATTAACACCGAACTAGACCCCAAAATACTTAACAATAAAGAATTTATTGAAAAAATAAAGACAAACACACTAGATTTACCACAAATTCTAACAGAAGAAGGGTTAATTGATTACATTGATACCCAAAAAGACAGTATTTTCACAAAATTCACAAAAGAACTCAAGCTAGTAAAATTTTTAAAAAATGGCGTTAGAGACCCAAGAAAATACGTTGACACAAATAAACTCACAACGTTGGTAAATGACTTGAGTGAATTTTCAAAAAACGCCCAAAAGAAAAAAAATATCGAGAGTTTTATAAAAAAAGCCCAATATGCAAAATGTTTCAATATTTTAGCAAATGTAATTACAAGTAGCGCACTACTAGCTATAGCACTACCAAAAGCGCAATTTGTATTTAGAAAACTATTAACAGGCAAAAATACAGAACCAGGGATTACTGTTCAACAATAATCCCTGATAATGCTAAATTTAATATAGAAAACTAAATCTTAGAAACATGTTCTGATGTCAAAAGACCTCTTTGATGTAGACCATCCAAAATTCTGAAGTTAACAAGATTTCTATAATCAGCCATAGCTGGCGTAAACGGTGCATAAGAACGTTTACCCTCTTTTAAATCTTTCATTTTCTTTTTGACAACGCGAATATCTTTAACCAATCCTGTTTTAAATTTATCAGGTCTATATACAGTCCAGTTTTCGTGTGGGTAATAAGTAGAACGACATTCGTTTGTATTTTGATTTAAAAGCATATCTTCAAACACATTGTACTTCATGTCATAAAATTCTTGCTTAATATTATTCTTATATGGTCTTAGTAACTCTGGCATTGGTACTTCTGGTTCAGAAACTTCTTCATCCTCATGGCACATAGTTTCCATATATTTCATAGAGCCTATACCAACAATTTGAATTGATTTTGAAAAATCTTCAAGAACTCCTTGTTCTTCAGCAAATCGACTCATAACATCCAAGAAAGAACAAGCACCTTTACCTGTACAGATATAGTCTGTTATAACTGTTTTCTGTCCTGTTTTTTGCATGTGTTTTACAATCGATTTAGGATCTTGTCTTAGACCTTTTAAATATTTGCGATATTCATTCTCTTCTTTTTCGGTAGGAGCAAATCTATCCATTCTTTTCATTCCTTCATATGGATCTTTTCTATACCAAAACTTAGAGAATGCAACAAAATTGTAATTATCAATACCATCTTTCATCCAAAGAGAAGTATTCAAAAACCATTTTGGACTTCTTCCCAAACAAATGATTGGCTGGCCTTTATATTTATTATAAATTTTGGAAATTTCTATAAAATCATCCATATCTTTTTCAGTACGCAAAGGCAACATCGGAATTTTTTTATCAAATAATTCATTTTTATCAATTGTTTCATCACAATGGAAATTTGAATATATTTTTCTAAAACGTTGTTTTGTTGTTTCACGCATTGCCTGATAATCTTCAAAGTTTATATCAGGTACCGCTCTATTAATATCATCAATATATTTTCCAGAGAATGAAATATTTGAATTAAAACGGTAATTTAATGGAACAGACTTAAATGGAGTAGTGCTAAAAGTAATTTCAGAAATGTTTTGTTGAGGAACATTCTTGTCTGTTTTCCTTGAATAAGAATAGCCAAATTGATATGGCTTAATAGCTGTTAAATGCATTTTAAATCCCTTTGTGTAGTAAAATGTGTAAGCTTGAAAACTTCTAAATATTATTTTTTGCTAGTAATGTTAAGAAATATAAAAAAGAGTTTTCAAAAATACAAATACGAAATAACATATACTCTATTATGCTACAATAAAAATCCCAAAGAGTACAAAAAGGTAAACACATGCTAACACCAATTAATAACACTAATAGTTACGTATACAAAAGACTAATAAAACACGGCTTTCAATTTCTAAAACATCCGATAAAAGATAATTTTTCATACATTGTGAAAGTTGAAAACACACCAGAATACACCAATGTAACTAAATTTAAAATCCCAAATGAAATCTTAAATATATTACGACCAACATCCATAAAAGATTTTTTGCATTTTAAAATAAAAGATTTGCACATTGATAAAATAAAAAATACAAAGCATTTTGTATCAACAAATAATGAAAAAACAACAATATTATCAAAAAATAAATATTTAAAAAAATTACAGTTAATTACACCAAAGTATTCATATAATAAAGTTACCGAAAACAATTTTACAGAAGAATTACTACAAACTACAGATGGAAACATTTATCACCAAATGCCTTACAATGGACAGAAAACAATGTTTCATATCAGCAAACCTCAAGACAAAACATTGCTTTCAAATGAGGAATTTAAAAATATAAAAGAAAATATTTTCAAATAAGCAATCTTTGCACTAAAAATTGTTCCGTAATAAAATTTACTTTAAGAATTTTACCAGAGGTGAAAAATAATGTTGCAAAAACTGTTGGAAGAAAAAAAGTGTTTCAAGCTTGTGTGTGGAGCTGGAAATGAGGACGAAAATGAAGTTGAAAAACTGGTCACAATTTATTCAAAGGCTGGTTGCAACTTTTTTGATGTGTGCGCTAAACCAGAAATTGTAGATGCAGCCAAAAGAGGATTAAAAAGAGCAGGCATTGAAAAAGACAGATACATCTGTGTTAGCGTAGGCATTGATGGTGACCCTCACATAACTAAAGCTCAAATCAATGAAAAACAATGTACAAATTGTGGCATCTGCAAAACAACTTGCCCTCACGAAGCAATAATAGAAACCTCTAGAATAGAAATAAAAGCAGAGCGTTGCCTAGGTTGCGGTCACTGCGTAACAATATGTCCACAAAAAGCAATAACTACAATATCTCAATTACAAGACTACAATGAAATATTACCAACGCTGATTCAAAAGGGTATAGACTGCATCGAATTTCACGCAATATCTACAGACGAAAAAGATGTAGACGAAAAATGGCAACAAATTCACAAACATTTTAATGGAATACTTTGCATATCAATAGACCGTTCAGAACTCGGTGATAAAAAACTTATTGATAGAGTTTCTAGAATGATAAAACAAAGAAAACCTTACTCGACAATAATTCAGGCAGATGGAATTGCAATGAGTGGAAACAATGACGAACTGGGAACAACACTCCAAGCCATTGCAACTGCACAATTATTTCAAAATGCAAAATTACCCACATACATAATGATGTCTGGTGGAACAAATTCAAAATCAACCGAACTTGCTAAACAGTGTGGAGTACATCCTCATTGTATCGCAATTGGTTCTTATGCTAGAAAAATTGTCAAAGACTACTTGAAAATGGATAACCTTTTTCAAGATGAAAATGCAATGCAAAAAGCAGTAGAAATTGCAAAAAAACTCGTTCAACAATCATTGGAGCATATGCAAATTGATTAGTCTAAAAACAAAAAATTGGGAACTTGAAAATATAGAAACAGTACTTTTTGATAAAGACGGAACTTTTATTGATTTGCATTATTTCTGGGGCAAAATGACAGAAATGAGAGCATCTGAAATAATTGAATATTATAAAATTAAAACTGAGCATTTTTCTAATATATGTAGATATCTTGGTTACAACACAAAAACAAAAAAAATGTTAAAAAACGGTATCACCGCATTATATTCACGTCCCCAAATTATAAAATTACTAAACATCACACTAAATTCCAAATTAAACATAAACTCAACAGAGCAAGAACTAGAAAAAATTTTTGACAAAGTAAGTTTAGACTTTTACAAAAACATAAGAGAGTACACAAAACCAATAAATGATGCAATCTCATTCATTGAAAAATTACACTCAAAAAACATCAAGCTAGGAATTGTTACATCAGACTCAATAAAATCGACTCAGATTACATTAAGACAATTTAACTGGGAACACCTGTTTGATGTTGTAATAGGTCGAGAATCCTCACCAGAACCAAAAGAAAGTGGCTGTCCTACAAAACTGGCATTGAACAAACTAAACGCAAATCCAAATACAACAATCATGATTGGAGATGCACCAATGGATTGTATATCAGCAAACAATTCAAACCTAAAAGCAACAATTCTTGTCAGTACAGGGCAAATAGACGAAAACTGCCTAAAAAAACATTCAAAATACACTATTAATAATTTAAAACTGATTGAGATTGTTTAATGTCCTCACCAAAGGCAATATTTTTCAAAAAAAATACTTAATTAAAGTATGGGAATAATTCAAAAAGTAACAATGCAAACAGCGAAACTAATGCCAAAAGACTTAACAAAAACTACTGGCATGATAAAAGAAGCTGTCCAAGCTGGCTGGCAAAAAGGAAAAACACAAGCAGTTGTTGATAACAAAGGTCTTACATCTGATATGTATACACGCACCAAATATGTAGCCAAAGAATTGAAAACACTAAAATTTACCAAAGATGATATTCCAGCTCTTGCCGCTGCACTAGGATATATTATCCCTCTTCCAATACCTGGACTAACCTTTATAACATATGGTGCGGGCATACTAGTTAAAAAAGCA
>JAZSES010000191.1:0-2368 GCA_045531805.1 Candidatus Limenecus sp.
TGTGGATAACTCTGTGGATAATTATTATTTAAGGATTCAAAACATTATTAGTCTTTTCTAATAAAACTTGGTATTTCAAATCTTTCAATTTATTATTCAAAAAAAACAAATAAAAAGGTTGCAATAATAACACAACAAAAATTGCACTGATAACATCATAACCAACTTTCCGTAGTGCCAACACCTTGATAAAGCTAACAACACCAAAAACCAACAAACCTAATATTATAAGCAATTCAAAAACAAAACCTCTATCAGGTTTAACTCGTAAAGAGTCTACTATTCTGACATATATCAACGAGAAACCTAATAATGTATAAATCAGTTTACAACATAATGATTTCCAGCCTGTCCACTCCAATATCTCACCCATCATTTTTCCTTCATAAAATCGACCTAAAAAAGGAACAAATGCCATTCCTGGTGATGCTATTTTACTTGTGCTTAATATCAAACATAATGATATAAGACGAAGTATTATAAAAATACCAAAAATGAAAACAAAGATTCCTACTAAAAATAGAAAAAAATTTACAACGCTCTCTATCAAACCAAAAACTGTTTCCCAATCGCCCATTCTAATCACCTCAATTATTGAAAATCATTATAATACCTGTCATCATATGCAGCATACACATTAAGAGAATCTTCGTTCTTTTCTGGATACATATTCAACTCTTTCATCTTTTTATTTAAAAAGAATAAATAAAACGGTTGAACACATATCATGATTAAAAGTATTGCAATAGGTTGATAACCTACTCTATGTAAAGCCATAAGTTTCGTTGCTAACAAATATAACGTAAACACCAAGGCTACAATAGAAAAAACTAAAGGCAATATTGTAACTGTTGGTTTAAGAAGTTCCGAAATACTTCCTAAACTAAATTCAGAAGCTATAGCCTCTAAATCTACACTATCAACATCAGTATTAACATTTAAAAATGTACTTCCAACCATACTTACAAATCCAGAAGAAAATGCTGTAGCTAAATAACAAAGCTTACATATAATTGCCTTTTTACCATCATATTGCAGCACATTACTAATCACATCACCTTCCATAAAATGATTCAAATATGGAACAAATGCTAATATAGGAGCCTGATGTTTCTGCGTCTTCATAGCTTTAAACAAACCAACGCAACGAATCACTTCAATAATAAACGATACAACAATTACAAAAATAGCACCTAAAAACAAAACCATAAAACCATAAGCAAGCTTATCTAAATCATTACTCATCTTTTATAATCTCCTTTTTCATAATTATGAAATGATTATACTACAATGTTTACACATAAATCAACAATATTTCATATTTTTTATCTGAACAGACAAGCTGATTCAGCACCTAACAAAACCAGCAAAACTGAATTTGCTATGCTTTAAGATTCTTACTCTTTATATCAAAACCAGATTATTACGATAAATTATAGCATAATTGACCCGTAAGTCGTTCCCACAACTCGACCCTTATTATGCTATTTCAAATCAAAACAAAGAAAGGACTATTCATAATGAACACACCTATGACTTTCATTAAAACATCCAACGGTTCATGGTGGGAACTTGATAAAAACAACATGACCGTTTTCAATTTTAATGGCGGTTTTCACGATGTTACACAAAAGCATATTGATGAATCTGAAATTATCACATGTGACAGTTGGCATGAATTGTATAATTTAAAACACTGGTGCCCATTAGAAGTAACAATAAAATATCACGATGTGTGGATTTCACCTGATGGTAAATTCTATAACGGAGATGCTCATGAAAACAGAGCTGAAGAAATCCTAGAAATTATATACGGAGAATGTGATGTTGACTGGGCTGGTGACCGATTAGAAGAACTCGGATGGATAAGAGCAACAACAACTCTTATGTGGGAAGTTAGAATTGATGACTATTGGACCAATAAAAAACTAAAACAAAAACAATATGATGCCCTTTGGGATTGGTGCCAATGTCACAATAAACGATTTCCACAAGCAGCAACTACAAATTGATTCAAATAAGGAGATATATTATGAAACGTGTACGCTTTGAAACCGTACCTGTTGGCGGTAGATGCCAAACAGAATACAAAGAAAATATCATGAAAACTGAAAAAATACGAATTCAAACAGACGGCAACATCAACTACAGAAACGCTGTAAATCTTGATACAGGTGAACTTCTACCTGTTGATTTTGCACAATGGGTTTGGATTGATTAAACAATAAAGGAGACTAATACATGAAAAAAGAAATTCAAATCACGGAAAAAACACCGCTTCTTGTGTTGGCGGGTCCCATGTTTTTGGAGATGTTTCTTAATATTCTTCTGCACAATGTAGATACTTTGATAAGTCGGAGGCCAAGCG
>JAZSES010000130.1:0-4311 GCA_045531805.1 Candidatus Limenecus sp.
CAACTCGTTGGTGATCCCCAGTATATGACTAGTTATTCTCCTGGTGGCTGTGAGTTCATTGAAAAAGGTGGTAAATCAGGAGCTCAAATTCTTAAAGGTAAATAATTGCTATTTTAAATGTGGTTAGAGATTAACTCCGTAGCCAAACATTGCAAAATCATATTTGGTTGGATCTTCAGGCGAAAATTCTTTGAGCTTTTGTGTTAATTCGACTACTGCATTGTAATCGTTTTGTTTTCTTTCCAGTAAATTTATTTCTCGAGAAATTTTTGCTACGTGTGTATCTAGGGGGATTAGTAAATCTGATTTAGGTATAAATTTCCATATACCTATGTCTACTTCTCCATCTCTAACCATCCAGCGCAAAAACATATTTATTCTTTTACATGCACTGTTTTTTGATGGATTTGGGAGTAAGTGGAAGAATCCGTTAGATACCGGCAGTGTTATTCTTGCATAAAAATAATCTACAACTATTTGTTGCATTTTTTGTATATTTTTATTTTGCTTCCAACCGTATTCGAACAATGTTTCTAGGCTTTCACCACTAGTGTACAATTGTTTTAGTATTAAAATAATTTGTTCTAGGTCTATTCCTATTGAAAATCGATAGTCAAAGTTTTCAAGCTCTTTTTTTTCTCCTGAAAAATTTAAAACGTAATTCAGTGGTTTGTTTTCCATAATTTCAAAGAGTTCATTTAACTTTTTTATAAAGAGTTCCCGTTTTCCATATGCGAATATTGATGCTAAAAAACCGGCAATTTCAATATCTTCTTTTTTTGAAAACCTGTGTGGAAATTGGATTGGGTCATCTTTTATAAAGTCTTTAGTTTCGTATTTTTTTACTAATTCATCTAGATATAGTTTTGTGTTCATCTTAGTCTCTCAAAATATTCATTAAGAATTTTATTGCACTCATCTTCCATTATGCCACCTTTTACGTTAGCATCCCAATTTGTTTTTTTTATTAGTTCTGGTTGGGTGCTAAATCCTCCGTAAACATTGTCATATGAACCAAAGTACACACTTTTTATTCTTGCTTGTAGTATCGCCCAAGTACACATTGGACAAGGTTCAAGTGTTACATATATATCGCAATCAGTCAATCTCCAGTTGTTTAATTTTTTTGATGCTTCCTGTATTGCCAGAATTTCTGCGTGAGCGGTTGTATCGTTTCTTTTTTCTTTTTCATTGTGAAAAGCTGCTAGTATTTCGTCATTTTTAACAATGATTGCTCCTATAGGCACATCATTACCTGATTTGCTGGCTATTTCTAGTGCTTTTTTCATAAATTTTATATTCATAACAAGATAAATATATTACAAAATATTACAAAAAATAATTTTTTTTATTTCTTTTTGTAATATTTCTTCATAAAAGACTTGCGTGAGTATATATTGCGTGATATATTAAAGATATACAAATCGTGTTTTTTAGGTCTAGTCGTTTTATCATCGTAATATCTTACAGATAGATATGTCTACTCTGTGGTGCTTTGTTGCACTATTTTAGTCGAATTTCAGTATTATTAATAAATTAGGAGCAAGTGTATGTCTAAAAAGTCCATCCCAACTGTTATTACAATGTCTTTTTCTAACAATGTTATTCCTTGTGATTGTGATGATACTTTCAACCGTTATATTAGAAAAATTTCAAATTACAAAACTCTTTCATCAGAAGAAGAAAAATCATTGGCAAAGATAGTTGCTAATGGGTCAAAAGAAGAAGCTTTGTTTGCTAAACAAAAATTTGTTCAAGCGAATTTAAAACTTGTTGTTAATATTGCGAGAAAAACAGTTCAAGTATCGAATATTCCTATGATTGATCTCATACAAGAAGGTAATTTGGGACTTATGGTTGCAATTGAAAAATTTGATTATAAGCTTGGTTACAGATTTTCAACTTATGCAGCTTGGTGGATTAAACAAGCTATTTTCAAAGCAATATCAGAGCAATCTCATTGCGTTAAAGTTCCAGTTTATATTCAAGAAACTTTGTCAAAGTTTTCTAAGGTTAAAGCTTCCTTAGAGCAAAAATATAATGCTCAGGTTCGAAATGAAGAAGTTGCAAAAGAAATGAACATTTCTGCGGATAAGATTGATACTTTTTTAAACGCTTATTCAAAATCTGTTTCAATTGACGCACCGTATGAATTAAATTCAGGTAGTGAGGTTACTTTGTCAGATATTATTGAAGATTCTTCTGCTAGTGCTTATGCTTCTGCTGAGTATGAGGATTTAAAAAAAGATATTGAATATGTTGTTTCTATTCTCAAAGAAAGAGAGCAAGCCGTTGTTCGTATGAGATATGGACTAGGTGAGTTTGGACGAAAAACACTTGAAGAAATTGGAAAAATTTATGGTGTAACGAAAGAGTGTATCCGTCAAACTGAAAATAGGGCATTGAAAAAAATTAGAGAATTTAATGAAACACAAAGTCTATTGGGGGCTTATGTTCAATAGTTTTATGGACAAATGCTTTCCCAGTCAATGCCGTCATCATCATCTTCGCCTGGTTCAGGGATACGTTCACCGTCTTCTATCATAATCTGTAGCATTAGTCTAAGTTGTTTTTTGTAGTTTGCCAAAGCAATTTCTCTCGTTTTTGCACAAAAAGCAAAGCTCGGAAATTCTTTAATTTCTATATAGTGATATGGATTTCCATTGAAATCCAAGTCTGTTCCTTCAATGAGTGTCCAGTCTAAATTTAAGTAATAATCTAAGTCTTTATCCATCTAGTGAATTCTCTCTAAGCGGTTGTGTAATCATTATCCCTTCACCACCTAGGACTTCTGCCTGTTTGCCATTGATGTAAAGATATACTGGTTTGTTTGGTGAATTTGCTATTACTGTTTTTATAAACTGCTTCATTCTACTATAGATGCTGTCAGCACCTCCACCAGTTTGAATGTTTGAGGTTACATCTATAATAATCTTGTTTTTACTTTCTACTATACCGAGTAATTTTACATTTTTGGGTATTTCAGAATATACACCAAGTTTCTTTTCTTCTGGAGTTGGGCCAGCAATTAACTGGTTTACTGCATATAGTAGTTTTGATTTTCCAGCAGGTAATTCTCTTTTTACCTTTTTAAATACGCCTGCTGTATTTTTATCCATTCCTAAAAAATAGACAGTAACATAAGTCTTTTCAACTTTTTTTTCTTGTTTTTGTTCTTTAGATTTTGGCTTTTGATTTTCATTTTTTGTTGTTTGTTTTTGGGTGACAGTTTTTGGTGCAGGAATTGTTACTTGTTCTTCTACTACAAGTTTTTTTTCTACTTTGGTAGGTTGAACATCAAAAAAGTTTTCTTTTACATAGCAAAATGTTAATCCTGCAAGTGCTAGTATTACTAATTTTGACCAAAATCCCATTTTTCATACCTCATGTGTTGACTTAATTATTATAATAGTTTTTGGGTACAATAACCAGCCCTTTTATATTAATTTTGTCTTCTAGTGTGTATACTTCTTTTATTTTAATGTTGCTATCTGTATTGTTTAATATTGCCAATTTTAAAGTAAATGGATTTAGTTTGTTTATTATTGGCAACAATGAATTTAGATTCGTTTCTTTTAATTCTGGGATTGTTTTTATGTCTGTGAAAATCAATTTTCCATCAGATACCACCATGTCCATTGTTGTTGATATTAATTTGGGTTGCCCAAGAGTTAGTGGTGATATTACTTTTATTGAAAATGATAATTTGTTTTCATTTATTTCAGCTTTTGGCTCATACACTTTGAATACTGTATAATTGCCAACTTTAACATTCATTGATTTTAAAAGCTTTTGATATTGTTCGCTTTCAATGATTTTTTGTAAATCATTAGATGTGATATTTGCGCTAAACTCCATCAAAAAATTTTCATTTGTGTATACTTGTCCATCTTTGTAAATAAAGTGGTTGTAGTCGCATAGTGATTTTGCTGTTAGATTTGAGAAATATATACCTTCTGCACTTGCGGATGGCGCAGTTGCCGTAAAGCTCTTAAACTTCCCCTCTAAAAGTGATTTTGCGCCAAATGGCTCAATTTCAACTTTAAAATCTGCGCTTAGCGCTTTGTCCATTTGTTTTTTTATTTGTGATTCTAACACCCCAGTGACAATCGCGTTCATGCCTGTTACTTTACTCAAGAATGACGACACTGGTCCGTTGACATCTTGCAAAGCTGGACACAAACTCATTTCCTCACAAGTCAGATTTTGTAGTGCTCTAGCTGGTGTTGAACTAATTATTACTAGACAAATGATTATATTTAATATTCTTTTTACTGTCATCATATAAATACCTTTTTAGTTACTAATAAA
>JAZSES010000219.1:0-2559 GCA_045531805.1 Candidatus Limenecus sp.
GGTAAATCTTTAGTGACATCAATCCAGTTTGCTATATATTTTTCATTTTGAAGCATATCACTTACTTCACACTGACCACCAAGAGAAAGTTCATTCCAGCTAGTTCTTAATTCATTAAACTGGCTAAATGTGATACCAGCTTCATATAACTTTTCTTCGAAATTTCTAGCTTCTGTTGTGTAACATTTGCTCATTTTAATTACCTCTGCTTTCATTTATGATTTCAATAGCTTTTTCGATACCTTTGCGAAAATAGGTCTTGCGTAAAAATTCAGGTTCCTGAATATCGAAGATATCAGCTTCCTTTTTGATTTTTTCAATGCTGACATTATTGTCTGCTTTTACGAGTTCCAAAGCGGCTTTTACGCCGTCACAATAATACATTTTCTGCAGTGTACCCATAGGTGTACTACTGAAGAAATCGGTTTCGTTTTCTAATTTTTCTATTAAATTATTCATTATTTTTTACCTCCGTTTTGAAAAATAAGCCTATCGAAGGTGTTTGTTCTCCGATAGGCTTTGCTGTTAGTTGTTATTAGCGGCTTCAGCCTTTACCTGTTCTACTGTTTTTGTAGTCAGGTCACAACGGTAACTGCTTGTGAGCCACACGTTACCGTCTTTGTCAACGATGGTGAGCTGTTCACCGTCTTCAGCGTCGAGCCATTTGTCAACTTCGATGTACACAGTCTGACCATCAGCTTGCTGTAAAATGGCAGTGTTGAACTGATACTTTGTGTCCAGTTTCATTCTGTTGCCACCGAACCATTTAGCTCCAGCTGATATCACAAAGTATGCGATGACACCTATAATGACAATCGCATAGATTGCGATTTTTATTATTTCTCCGTTGATACGTCTGTTTCTCATTATTTTTTCTCCTTTATTTTTATTATTTTTGTGAAGGCTAAGCCTATCACACAACCACCAGCGAATGCTAAAAGGTGGTAAATTCCTGTTTCGAAGCCTAACACATAAATTGTTAATAGTATGTAGGCTATTACTATTAAATTTTTTTTCATTGTTTATTTTCTCCTTATTTTATTTTCAATGCTCATGATTTTTCCAAGCAAAATTGAGCCATAGATAATCATGGCTGCAGCTGTGATGAAAATGGCATTGATACCAAAACAGGCAACCAATACGGCTTCAATTATTAAGTATAATACTATTGTAATAATGTTTTTTTTCATTTTCTTTCCCTCCAAGGTTATTCTTTTCCAGATTTTAAACCGAAACGCGGGAGCGTTTTTAATCTGGACCTTAAATCTCTTGACAGTTTCCATATATGGATGTATAATAAAAGAAAAATGAAAGGAATATAGTCTATGAGTAATTATATTCAAAATCAATTACATGTAAAGGATAGTAATATTGGTGTAGATTATGCTGATAGGTTTGCTAAATTGGATAAATCAGTAGAGTCTGTTATACGTGATATTAAGGTTGTAGGTAATGATACAATCGAATTTGAAACTCGTAATGCTCCACCAGTTGAAATTCTTCAGAAATTATCTAAACAGTATCGGGATGTAGAAATGATACATACTTTTAATGATGAAGGTAGATTCTGTATAGATGAGCAGATTAAGTTCAAGAATGGTAATATTGAAGGCTATAGAGCTCGATATAATGATGGAGAAGAGGTTCAATCATATCCTGATTGGAAGCCGTTTCCTAAGACATCAAAAGAGCGAGAGGATAGTATACAGGAATGTATTTCTAATCCAGTCAATGAGCATGTAAAATCTGTGATGGAAAGAGCTAAAACGATACCAACAGATACCGATGATTATGGCGATTTACAGGCAGAGATGGGGTGATGAAGATGAGTCAGATTGAGAATCGTGTCATTAAGAATGAGACACAGAAATATCATGGTGAAACCATGAAATTAGATGATGCTGATAAAGGTTCATTAGATGCATTATTAGCTTCACATGGATATTCTAATATTCAAAAATTTGCATCCAGTGATGCATCGGATGAAAGAGAACGAACAGATGGTGAATTTGGTTTATAAGGAGGTTTATATTATGAATTTTAATAATCAAAATGTAACTGAAAGATATTCAATGCCAGGTGGTTTGAATGTAACTGGTGATGGTAGAGTTGTAGCAAAAGAAGTTGATAGAGGTCAACAAATGCTATCCAATCAACAGTTTTCAGGTAGTTCTGTTGATACTGGTAGGATTGATAGGTTACGGAGTGATGCTTTAAAAAATGGCACACCTTTGAAAAGTGACATACCCTTAGGTATGGATGATGCAAGAAATCGTGCTAATAAGAGTGGTTACAATGGTGCTCGTTATTTAACACCTGAGGAGTCAGCAGAGATATCAAAAAGTAGAACAAGCAAATATTCAGGAGCTCATGTGTTGACACCAGAAGAGTCAAAGCAGCGATTTGATTCTGCATTGAAAAAGAATCCATGGATGCGTGAAGGCGCGTTAGATAATGATGGTACATCAAAGCGTAATGATGGAATGGATTTTAATTAGACATATTGTAAGAAGAGTCAATTGTTGCAATTGGCTCTTTTTTAATATAAATTACATATTC